>NZ_JBIAMB010000011.1:0-92767 GCF_042873895.1 Streptomyces sp. NPDC004435
ACCATCGCCGCCGAAGGCGCCCCCGCCGACGTCATGACCGCCGCACTCGTCGAAGACGTCTTCGGCCTCGCCTGCCGCATCATCGACGACCCCGAGACCGGCACCCCCCTCATGATCCCCGCCGCACCCAAAAGGTTCGCCCCGGACCACGCACCCGTCGCCGGCTGACGCGCTCGCAGGGTGGGGTCGTCGGCCCACGCGACCTTGCTTCGCCCCTAACGTCAGACCATGACCGAGACCTCCGCCACCGCGACCTCCGCCACCGAGACATCAACCGCGAACACCACCGCGACCACCGCGACCGCCGCCGCAACTCCCGCCGCGCCCCGCCGTACCGTGACCGCGGCCGTCGTCCAGGCAGCCGCCCCGCACTTCGACACCCCGGCCGCGGTGGCCAGGGCCGAGGAGCTCATCCGCGAGGCCGCCGCCCGGGGGGCCGAGGTCGTCGTCCTCCCCGAGGCGTTCATCGGCGGCTACCCCAAGGGGCTCGACTTCGGCATCACGGTCGGCAGCCGTACCCCCGAGGGCCGCGACCTCTTCCGCCGGTACCACGCCGCCGCCGTCGAACTCCCGGGCCCGGAGACCGAGGCGCTGGGCGCCGTCACCCGGGAACTCGCCTGCCACGCCGTCGTCGGCGCGGTCGAACGCCACGGCGGCACGCTCTACTGCGTCGCGCTCTTCTTCGGCCCCGACGGCTACCTGGGTCTGCACCGCAAGCTCATGCCCACGGCCGCCGAACGCTACCTGTGGGGCCAGGGCGACGGCTCGACCCTGCCCGTCCTCGACTCCGGGAAGGGCCGCCTCGGCGCCGCCATCTGCTGGGAGAACTACATGCCGCTGCTGCGCACCGCGATGTACGCCAAGGGCGTGGACCTGTGGTGTGCGCCGACGGTCGACGACCGCGACGCCTGGCAGGCCACGATGCGGCACATCGCCCTGGAAGGCCGCTGCTTCGTCCTGAGCGCCTGTCAGTACCTGCGCCGCGACGCCCTGCCCGACGACCTCCACCCCGTCCAGGGCGACGCGCCCGACACCGTCCTCATCGGCGGCGGCTCCGTCATCGTCTCCCCGCTCGGCGAGGTCCTCGCGGGCCCGCTGCGCGACGGCGAGGGCATCCTCACCGCCGAACTCGACCTCGACGACCTCGCCCGGGCCCGCTTCGACCTCGACACCACCGGCCACTACGCCCGCCCCGACGTCTTCACCCTCCACGTCGACGAGACGCCCCGCACCACTGTCACCAGCATCACCACCACCACCGGCACCGGCACCGGCACCTGACGGGGTCGTCCGGTCCCGAGCGGTGCCGCATGATCGTTTGTGCGATCATGCGAGGGCCCTGGGGAGGGGCGGGCAGCACGGGGTAAAGGGGTTCAGGCATGAACGGCGGCGGCCAGCGCGACGGTTCGTCGGAGCCGGACGAGGTGTGGGCGGAGTTCCTGCGGACGTCGGGCGACAGCGCGGCCGACGTACCCACGGAGCCCTCGGCACGGGCAAGGGAGGCCGCGGCCCGGGCGCGGGCGGAACCTTCGCAGCCGACACCGTGGCGCGCGCCCACGTCCCCGTACCCTCCCGACCCCTTCGCCGTACGGCCCAGGCCCCGGCGTGGGAAGGGCTGGTACGTGGCGGGCTTGGTGGCCGCGTTGGCGCTGCTGGTCGTGGCGGTGGACCCGGGCGGCTTCATCGGCTGGTCCGACGGCCCGGACCGTGCCGCCACCGCGACCCCGCTCGCGCAGGAGACGGCGCGGCCCGAGCAGGCACCGCCCGCCGACGAGGACGGGCGGGCCACCCTCGCCGAGCCGTTCCGGGGCTCGCCGGCGGCCCGTTGGGCGAACGGCATGGCCGGCATCACCGTCCCCGCCGCCGAGGCCACCGGCTGGATGACGAAGGCGGAGGTGGAGCGCGCGCTCACGGACACCCGTGACTTCCTCGCCGCCGCCGGCCTGGACCCCGCGGTGTTGCGCGGCGGGCGCCCGGAGAAGGCGATCGCCCTGATGAACCCGCACCAGAAGGACGTGACGACCTTCATCTCCACGGCGCTGAGCACCCCCGGCGAGAAACACGACCCGCTGATGCTCTTCAGCCGCTTCGACCCGGCCCAGGCCCGCCTGGTCGGCGACGAGGTCAGGACCCGCGGCCGTCTCACCTATCGCGTGGGGAAGCGGGGCGCGGTCGAGGTGACCGCCGACGTCACCTCCGTCTACCCCGTCGCGCCGGCCGGCGGCGGCGACGAGGTCGTGCGTGTGATCGTGCGGCGGGAGACCGTGGTGAGCTGGGACGACCCGTCGAAGGTCGTCACCGAGAAGGGCACCTTCACCCTCCTGTCGTACAAGCTCGACATGACGAACGGCGGCTGCGGCGCGCCCACCGGCTACTTCCGCCCCGTGTTCGGCGGGGGAGGCACGGACACGGGCACGGACGGCGGGCGCGTGGTCGATCCGTACGACCGGACCGCCCCCATTGGCGAGGGCCAGGCCGGCTGCGGGACCGCGACGCGGTCGTAGCCGGAGCCGTCACCCCAGCCCAGGACGACGAGGCGCGCCCACCCCACCCCACCCCACCCCGCCCCGGCCCGCGCTGGAGGTGTCCGCCCCGGCCAGGGCGGTGCGGGGTCAGAAGTTGCCGTAGTTGACCTGCCAGGTCGGCAGCCCCATGCGGCGCCACACGGCGACCACGCGGTCCCGGTCGTCGAGCGAGACGCGGACCGCGTAGCGGTGGCGCACGTGGGTGTCGAACAGTTCGGCCTTCACGAGGTCGTCGGAGCGGCCGTCGCCGGACGCCCGCATCCACAGCTCGTCGTACGGCACCTCGTACCGCTCCAGCCACGCCTCCGTCAGCGTGCGGTGGTCCTCGCTGCGGCCCGAGAGGAGCACGACGCGGTCCTCGTGCGCGTCACGGAAGGCGCGCAGGGCGTCGCGGACCGGGACGTTGAGCAGGTCGAGGTCGCAGCGGGTGAAGTCGTACGGCCCGCGGTCGCCGCGCAGCGCCAGGGTGCCGTCGATGTCGCACAGGACGGCCGACGGCAGTGCCGGGTCGGGGACGTACGGGGTGACGGCGGGCCGGTCGTTGAGCCAGTCGTCGGTGAGCCGCCAGCCGCCGCGGGTGGCCTTGGCGTGCTTCTCGGCGAGGATGCGGATGATCTCCTCGCCGACGGGCCGCTCGCGGGCCGCGTCGCGGCGGACGCACTCGTCGGTGGGGACGGTGGTGAAGTCGTGCACGACGAAGGTGGCCTCCCGGCCGGCCAGCGCCGCCTTCAGCCGCCGCGGGATGTGCGGCGTGAGGTGGGTGTTGTCGACGACGACGTCGAAGCCGTCGTCGACGGCGGCGCGCACCGCGACGTCCTGGATGTCGAGCACGGTCTGCTCGTGGGCGCGCGAGCGGCGGTCGCCGCTCGGCAGGTCGAGCATGGTGCGCAGGTCGTCGAGGTTGACGCGTCGCATCCGGCCCTCCGATCGCTCCTGGAGGGCGCGGGCGGCGGTCGTCTTGCCGGAGGCCGGCAGTCCGGTCATCACGTGGACCACGGGCACGGTCAGTTCTCCTCGTCGGTGGTGAAGGGGTCGGCGGTCTCCGGGCGCAGGCTACGCCAGACGAACAGGTCGGTGGGGCGCCCGTCCAGACGCAGGAACATGGCCGAGCGCAGCCCCGGGTCGGACAGCTGCTTCGCCGCGCGGGCGAACGCGCCCCGGTCGGCGGCGAGCGGCGCCAGCCCCGCGTACGCCTCGTCGATCGCGCGCTCCCGGGCGGCGTACGCCTCCTCGAGTCCCGCGACGACGGACCGCACCCAGGCGTCGAACTCGTCCGGCACCTGCTCCAGGAGCGCGTCCAGGGGCCGGCCGCCCTGCGAACGGACCCCGCCGAGTTCGGCGACGGACAGGCCGAGGCCCTGCGCGAGGCGCTTGGCGGAGGTGCCGGCGAACCGCTGGACGCCGTGCCCGCGCCAGATGTCCCGCTCGGTGACGCCGGTGAGGACCTTGTGGAGGCGTACGTACTCGGCGAGCTTGGCCTTGGCGCGCACCCCGGAAGCGAAGCGCAGCACGAAGCCCTCGGCGTCGGTGCCGGTGGCGGCGGCGCCGTCGGGCAGCGTGTTGGTCTCGGCCAGCTTGACGAGCGATTCGAGCGGCATGGGCGGGTGGACGGTCACGACCGATCCGACGCCGTTCCACGCCTCCGCCGCCTCGGCGAGGCCCAGCTCCGTGCCATCGGCGCCGAACGCGGCGAGGAGCACGAGGTCGCGGCGGTCGCCGTAGTCCACGACGATACGGTTCTGCGGGTAGACGATCTCCATCAGGTACGTCACCCCGGGCACCAGCCGCGAGGTGTCGGCGCCGTCGAGGCGGCGCTGCGCCCAGGTCGCCTGCGCGCTGATGAAGGAGCCCTTGGAGGCGACCCGCCAGCGGCCCTCGTAGTGGAAGACCAGACCGAGGCTGCCGTCCACCTTCTCGTACACCTCGAACGGCTCGTCGGGCAGCGGGGGAGCGTAGGGGCGGCCGGACTCGTGCTCGGAGACGTTGAAGAACTTCGGCAGGGGCAGGGCGACGATCCGGCCGGTACGGTCGTCGGCGACGAGGCCGCGGCAGCGGGTGGTGACGCTGTTCCAGATGCCTTCGTACTGACAGCTGCGCGTGTACGTGTAGATGGACAGCGGCAGCTCGGGGTGCGACTTGCGGGTCACATGCCCGGCTTCGACCGCCGCCGCCAGCTCCTGGGCCGGCATCAGCGCGTCGAGAGTCAGGTACGCCTGGCTCATGGGTTCCCTCCCGGTTTCGAGGGGGCCCATTCTTCCGCGCGGCCGATGGCTCCGACCAGCGAATTAGCACGGGATCCGGCGGCGGTGCCCACACGCGATGGCCCCGCGTGACGCGGCGTCACCGGACCGGGCCCTGTTCTCGTATGGCTACGGCCAGGTGACGGGTAGTGCTGAGTGACGGCCCTGGAACGGGGTTTCCCCGCACTGATCGTCTCGTCGAGCCGCCGGCGCCGGGGCAGGTGCGGCGACTGGTGGGCAAGGCGGTCAAGGACTCTGCGAAGCGGTCCTGCCGCAGCACGGTGGACCGGCTCAGCCACGCGACCCGCTCGCGCCTGGCGGAATTGATCGCGGACGACGGAACCGAGCAGGGCACGGACGGCGATGCCGACGGCGCGGTGGCCAGGGGTGGGCGGTCGCACTTCACCGGCTTGAAGACGGACCCCGGCGCCCCGGGTCTGGAGAGCCTGCTGGCCGAGGTGAACAAGCTGGAGCGGGTGAGGCGGTTGGAGCTGCCCGCGGACCTGTTTGCGGACGTGTCGGAGAAGCTGGTGGACGCCTGGCGGTCCCGGCATCGAAGGAGTACCCGGCGAACCGGGAGCGGACGAAGCCGCCGCGGCGGCTGACGCTGCCGGCCACGCTGTGCGACGTGCGGCAGACGGAGGTCACCGACTCGCTGGTGGACCTGTTCATCCAGCTCGTGCTGAAGATCAACACCCGTGCGGAGCGGAAGGTCGAGAAGGAGCTCGGGGCGGAGCTGAAGTAGGTCCGCGGCAAACGAGGCCCGCTATAAGGCCCGGGTTCGCACGGTGCTGCGGTCGTCGTACTCGGCGCACTGGCGGCGGATGCTGTCGCCGCTTCTCAAAACGCCGGCGCTGAAGTGCGACAACACCGCCTACCGGCCGGTGATGGACGCCATCGACCTGCTCAAGTGGTTGGTCTTCGCCGACTCGTCGAAGAACCTGACGATCCGGGGCAGGGCTTGCCGCACCGATCCGTTGTGGTCGTGGTCGCCGACGTCGGTCAGCCGAGGTGCGGCGCCGTTCCTCGTCAACTGGTCTGCACAGTACGCCGCGTGACTGAAGTCGACGTCCTTGTCGCCCCGGCCGTGGAAGATCTCCACCGGTACGTTCGGCCGCCAGTCGCATGTGTTGTCCATCGGGTGCAGCTTGTCCTTCAGGACTCCGTCGGGCTTGCGGATCTTGTTCAGGAAGTCCTCGGTGAACAGGTCCTTGGAGGCCGCCGGGAGTTCGCTGACGATCTGCCCGGCGGTGTGATGACCGTCGAAGAGACCCTCCACCTTGGTGTCGTAGGGGGAGCGGAAGACATCGCCGGGTGACGTGTAAAGGCCGTACATCTTGTTCCAGGCGGTGACGAAGTAGGCGAGGTAGATGCCGGATTTGGCGATCTTGTCGTCGGCCGCGGCGGCCTCGAAGGCCGAGAGGTTGAAGGGGCCGCCGACCGGGGCGAGGGCCCCCAGCCGGAAGTAGCGGTCGGCGCCCTCCTGCTGAAGCGCCCGGCCTACCAGCATGGTCGCGGGGCCGCCCTGTGAGAACCCGCTGACCTGAACATTCCGCTTCAGCTCCCGGCCGTTTCGGTGGGCGAAGGTCCGGGCCGCGCGCAGGCCGTCCACCGAGGCCGCGACGGTGGCCCGAGGGTCACCGTACGGGTGGAAGCCTTCGCCCGAGCCGAGGCCCACGTAGTCGGGCGCCGAAACGGCCCGCCCGGTCGAGGCGAACAGCAGGGCGACGAGCCGGTCGTTCGACTTCGGATTCTCCGAGGCGACGTCCTTGCGGTAGACGGTGGTGCCGTGCAGCCAGGAGACGGTGGACAGGTGGCGCGCCCCGTTCTTGGGCAGGACGACGAGCTGGCTCGCGGTCGTGGGGGCGCCTGCGCTGTCGGTGGTGCGGTAGGTGACCCGATAGGCGGTCACGCCGTGACGGACCTGGGACGAGTCGATCTTTCCCCGGAGCTCCCCGGCCACTTCCTCGGCTGTGAGGTCGGCCGCTTGCTCGACGGAGACGACAGCCCCGCCTTGTACCCGCCCACTGTGGGAGCCGGCCGCCGCCGAGACCGGAGTCACCAGGGCGGACACACTGCCGAGGACCGCCGCACCAGCCAGAATCCGGATGCTTGTTCGCCGTAAAGTCATGGATGGATCATGCCCGTCGGCCGCTCCGCTGGGACATGGAGCGACCCCCCGGGCCGCAAGGGGGGAAACCCCCCTCGGGGCCCGTAGGGGATGCCGGAGCGCCCTATCCCTTCGCGGCAGGCCCTGTAATCCCGGCTCGGAGACCGGGGAGCAAGTAACCCGCTGGCGGGTTTCGAATGTTCAGCGACGGCGGCGGACAGCTGGGTCACGCTCGGCGACGTGCGGGCGACCGCGTCGACGCCGAGGCGGGCGTACCGCTCCAGGGAGCGGACGGAGGCGTGGCGGGAGCGGGCCAGCATCGGGGTGGAGGTGCCGTCCTCCGCGTCGTGTGTCAGGGCACTGTGGCGG
Source organism: Streptomyces sp. NPDC004435 (assembly GCF_042873895.1). Lineage (NCBI taxonomy): Bacteria > Bacillati > Actinomycetota > Actinomycetes > Kitasatosporales > Streptomycetaceae > Streptomyces > Streptomyces sp. NPDC004435. Next base: position 7,245 of record NZ_JBIAMB010000011.1, read on the forward strand.
AGCCGGTGGAGCGTCCAGCCGTCCAGGTCCTCGATGTCGTCGGGTGAGGCGAGGGGGTTGGCCGGCAGCCGGGTGTTCTCCTCGAAGATCTCCTCAGCGCGGCGGTACGAGAGCCGTGCCCGGCCGGTCTCCGGGCACACGTCGAGCGTCGACGTTCCGGCCGGGGCCTTGCGGTCGGTGAGGAACAGCGAGCCGCGAGTGCGGCGGGCGATGAGGCGGGGCAGCAGCTGGGCGGTGCCGGACTGCCAGTGAATCCACTCCGTGGCCCCGCCCTTGGCGGTGATCCTGCCGCGCTTGTCGTGCGGGTAGAGGTCTTCCACGTTGAGGCACAGCACCTCGTCGGCCCGTGCGACCGACTCGTAGAGCATCTTCCACTGCGTCTTCTCCCGCAGGGCGACGTCGAGGCGCCACAGGGCGGCGATCTGGTTCTCCGCCAGGGCCTTGGTGCGGTCCGGCGGTGCCGGCCGCCGCTCGATGCCGATCGTCGGGTCGCCTTCGATCCGGCCCTGGCGCTGCCACCAGCCGATCGCCTGGCGGGTGATGGACAGCTTACGAGAACAAGGCCGACCGCGCGGCCGGGAGGGACGGGCCGAGAGGGGCCCCGCCCGCGAACCGTGCCCCGCCCGCGTACGAGGGCTCACCGCCCGCATACGGCGGGTCTCCACCCGTGCATGACGGGTCCCGGGCAGACATCACCGGGCCCCGGGCAGACATCACCGGGCCCCGGGCAGGCATCACCGGGCCCCGCCCGCGCATGACGGATTCCCGGGCGGGCAGAGGCGGGGGAGAGCCGGTGGTGCGGTGGTAACCGGACTGCCGGCGGACGGGCGTGTCCACCGGCCCAGGGAGGCGATCATGGGGTTTCCGCTGCCCGACACCGTCGAAGAGCTCAAGGCCCTCATCGGAAACGAGGTCTCCAGCCTGAGGTCCGCGGTCCGCCGCACCGCGGACCGGCTCGCCACCCCCACGCCCGGGCCCGAGGTCACCGCACCCGTCCAGACGCTCGCCCCCGCACCCGAACCCCCGCGCGGCGAGACCGACGCGACCTGTCTGTGCGGCACCCACGACCCCGGCGCCTCCGGGACCGGCACCTGCGCCGTCCTCGACGCGATCCCGGCCTCGGCCGTCCTCCTGGAGCCGCTGCGCGACGAGACGGGGGCGGTACGGGACTTCCGCATCGTCGCCGGCAACAGGATCCGCTCCGCCGACTGGCTGGAGGCTCCGGACCGGCAGGTCGGGCAGCGGTTCCTGGAGGCCCGGCCGGGTGCCGCCGCGAGCGGGCTCCTCGCGGGGCTCGCGGATGTCGTCGCGGGCGGCGGGCCACTGGAGAGCCGGGTCGTCGACTACACCGAGCAGCGCCTGGGCCGACTGCACCGCGCTCCGCTCCTGTACTCGGCAGCGCGCTGCGGCGAGCAGGTCCTCGCGACCTGGCGGCCGGTGCAGAGCCAGACCGAACTGATGACGATCGACGCCCAGTACCTCGCCTCCCTCGGCTGGGGCAACTGGGATCTGCTGTCGGGGAAGGTGACCTGGTCGGAGGGGCTGAGCCGGATCTTCCACGCCGAGATCCGGATGCCGTGGACGCTGGACCAGCTCTGCGACGCGCTGCTGCCGGACGACCTCACCGCCTTCTCCGAATTCCTCACCTCCGTCCTCGCCGGGGAGGAGCCCGCCTGGACCCGCATCCGCTTCCGCGTCCTGGGTGAGGTCCGCACGCTCGACCTCCTTGGCCGGCCGGTCGCCGGCACCGACGGGCGACCGTGGGCCGTGAACCTGGTGGCCCGCGACCTCACCCCGCAGATCCGCAGCCGGCGCAGGGTCGCCGAGTCGGAGCGCGAGTCCGACCGGCTCCGGCGCCAGGCGCAGGCCGAGCGGCGGGTGGCCGACGCCCTGCGGGAGGCGCTGCTGCCGACCCACTCCGAGGCCCTGGCCGCGGTCGGCCTGACGGTGGCGGCCTCCTACCGGCCGGCCGAACCGGACGCGGCCGTCGGAGGCGACTGGTACAAGTGCCGGCTGTTGCCCGACGGGCGGGTCCTCGTCGCCATCGGCGACGCCGCGGGCCACGGGCTCGACGCGGTGGCCCGCATGTCGCAGCAGCGGCACGCCCTGGCGGGCCTCGCCCAGACCGGCGCGTCCGCCGGCGAGATCACGACATGGCTCAACGAGCTCCTGTGCGGCGACCCGGCCGAGCAGACGGCCACGGTCGTCACCGGCCACATCGACGAGTCCCGCGAGCTGCGCTGGGCCGACGCCGGCCACCCCGCACCGCTCCTCCTGCGCGGCGGCAGGGCCCGGCCCCTGCGCACCAGCGAACGCGGGCCCCTGCTCGGAGCGCTGCCCGGCTACGCGTACGAGACCACGGCGACGCCGCTGCGCCGGGGCGACGTCCTGCTCTTCTACACCGACGGCATGGTCGAGCGCCGGGGAGAGGACGTCACCCAGGGCATCGACCGCCTCGCCGAACTCCTCACCCGCTGTGCGGACGCGGCACCCCGCGAGCTGGTCGACCGGATCCTCGCCGACCCGGACCAGACCGGCCTGGAGGACGACGCCTGCATGCTGGCCATCCGCCTCGACTGAACGCGCTCGCCCGCGTGGCGGCGGCGAACCGGGGTGCGGAGAATGGGAGGGCGGGGCGGACGGCGTGGGCGGTTCGTGCCGGGGCCGACAGGGATGCAGGTGATCGCGCATGTGCCGATGGCTCGCGTACTGGGGTACGCCCGTGCTGCTCGACACGATCCTGTACAGGCCCGCGCACTCCCTCATCGACCAGAGCCTGCACTCGAAGCTCGGGGTGGAGACCACCAACGGCGACGGCTTCGGGGTGGGTTGGTACTCGGAGCACAACGACACCCCGGCGCTGCTGCGGGAGGTCGGTCCTGCCTGGAGCAACCGCAACCTGCGCGAGCTGGCGGACCACGTCCGGTCGCCGCTGTTCTTCGCCCACATCCGGGCGTCGACCGGGACCGCGGTGCAGCAGTCGAACTGCCACCCCTTCCGGCACGGCCGCTGGATGTTCATGCACAACGGCGCCATCGCCGGCTTCCCGCGCCTGCGGCGTGACCTCATGCTCCTCGTCGACCCGGCGCTCTACGCGGACATCGAGGGCACGACCGACTCCGAGGTGATGTTCTACCTGTCCCTCACGTTCGGCCTCGACCGGGACCCACCCGCCGCCGTCGCCGCGATGGCGGACGTGGTGGAGCGGGTCGGGCGGGCGCACGGGGTGGAGTTCCCGGTCCAGATGACGCTCGCCGTCACCGACGGCGAACGCCTCTGGGCCTTCCGCTACTCCAGCGCGCGGGAGTCCCGCTCGCTCTTCTACAGCAGCCGGGTCGAGGCCCTGCGCAGGCTCCACCCCGACGTCGCCTTCCTGCGGGGCCTGTCCGAGGACTCCCGCCTCGTCGTCTCCGAGCCCCTCGGCGACCTGCCCGGCGCCTGGAACGAGGTGCCGGAGAACAGCTACGGCGTCGTCCAGCCGGGCACCGACGAACTGCACCGCTTCACCCCCGCGCCGCCCTGAGCGTGGCGCGGGGGTGGAGCCAGGTCACGCCTCGGACTTCTTCAGCAGCTCCACCAGGGAGGAGAAGCTGTCCGCCGCGTGACCGGCGTCCATGCCACGCCGGAACAGCTCGACCACCGCGGCCGGCAGCGCGGTGCCGACCCCCGCGTCCGCGTGGGTGTGCAGGACGTGCTCGACGCTGGCCGTCCCCATCGCGAGACGGTCCACGTCGCCGGTGTGCACGCCGGCGTCGACGCGCTCCGCGTAGAAGGAGAAGAAACCCGGGAGCGAGTGCGCGGTCTCCACGGCGTGCGGCAGGATGTCCGCCGCCTTGAGGCCGTTGGCGTCGGCGAGGGCGACGGCCTGCCAGAAGCTCAGCATGGAGGTCCAGAACATCACCATGCCGATCTGGTACATGAGCGCGGCGAGGCCCGGGTCCTCACCCTGGTGGTCGGCACGCCCGGTGATGACCTCCAGCGCGGTCCGGTGCCGGTCGAAGACCTCGCGCGGCCCGCTGTAGAAGGTCGACGACTCCGCCTTGCCGATCCCGGAGGGCGGCACGGTGACGCCGCCGGTCAGCTGGACGGCGCCCCGCTCGGCCGCCCAACGCGCGGCCGCCCTGGCCTTCTCCGGCGTGTCCGAGCTGAGGTTCACCAGGACCCGGCCGGTCAGCGCGGTCTCGGCAGGGGTGAGCGTGGCGTACACGGCGTCGTAGTCGGTGAGGCTGAGCACCACCAGTTCGTTGGCGGCGAGGGCCTTCTCCACGTCCGGCGCGAGGACCGCTCCTCGTGCGACCAGATCGTCCGCGCGGGACGCGGTGCGGTTCCAGACGGTGACGTCGTACCCGCTGTCGAGGAAGGCGCCGGCCATGGCCTGTCCCATGGGGCCGAGGCCGATGACGGTGACGGACCGACGGGGCTGAGGGGTGCTGATACCGGGCATGGGGGATCTCCGTTTCGACTAAAACGATCGCTCTATTTAGCGCGTGGTGAAAACGTAGCACAGCTCTAGAACGAGCGCTCTACTCAATGGCTCGCTACTGTGGGCGCATGCAGACCAGCACACGGGACCGGATCGTCGTCGCCGCAGCGCGCCTCCTCCAGAGACAGGGCTACGTCGGCACCGGAATCAAACAGATCGCCCAGGAGTCCCAGGCCACCCTCGGCTCCGTCTACCACTTCTTCCCCGGCGGCAAGGAAGCCGTCGCGGTCGCCGCGATCCGGCACAGCAGCGCGGAGTTCGCGACCCTCCTGCGGCAGGCACTGGACAGCGAGGACGACCCGGCGGACGCGGTGTCGGCCTGCACCCTTCGACTCGCCGTGGAACTGCGCGAGTCGGGCTGGATCGACGGCTGCCCCGTCACGGCGGCGGCTCTGGAGACCCTCGGCACGGACTCCGAGATCCAGCAGGCGTGCGCCGACGCGCTGCGCGACTGGGAGGGGCTCGTACGCGACAAGCTCCTGCGCTGCGGATGGTCCTCCGAGGACGCCGGCGAACTGGCGGTCACCGTCATTTCCGCCCTGGAGGGCGCCGAGGTCACCGCCCAGGTAAACCGCAGCGAGGAACCGCTCCATGTGACGGGCCGGCAGCTCGCCCGCCTCGTCCGCTCGTACGCGATCGAGGCGGCGCCGGCCGCCTGACGAGGCCCCGGCCGCCTGACGAGGCCCGGCCGGCGAAAGGTGGACGGCGGACGCCGGCCCGGCGGGGGAGTCCCGCCGGGCCGGCGCCTGATGAGGTGACGTCAGCAGGCCGAGACCCGGAGGTGCGAGCCGACCGCGTCGTTGACGAGCTGGCCCTGGCCCACCCCGGGGCTGAAGAACCTCAGCCCGTCTGCGCCGAGGTCGGGGATCGAGTGCCCCTGGTGGAGGCAGACCCAGGAGCCGTTCCAGTCGGGCAGGCGGTAGAGCTTCACGTCCTCGGCGACGCCGGGGTAGCTGTTGTTCCAGACGTCCGAGACCTTGTCCCGGCAGCCGGCCCAGTTGGCGTTCGCCGCGTTCCACCGGCAGTAGAAGCCGCCCGCGCGGGGGTGCTCCCAGGCGTGGAGGTAGCCGTCGGGTGCGGCGGCCGCCGCGGGCACGGCCTGCTCGGACGCGGCGCCGCGGGCGTCGGCGACCGGGGCGGTCAGCAGGGTGAGGGCTCCGACGGCGAGGACCGTCGTGAGGGCACGGACGATGCGCATGGTGTGTCTCCTTCTCGGATGGGTGGTGACGGGAGGGGTGGTGAGGGCCGGGCCGCCCGTCGTGGCGCGGCCGGCCCGCCGCCGGATGCGTCGGCGCACCCGGCGGAGCATGAGGGCCCGTGGTTCAGGCGGGCAGGCCGTCGCCGAGGACGCGGCGGGCGCGCGGCAGCGCCGCCGCCCTCAGCCGGTCCCGGGTCTCGACGTCCGCGCGGTACTCCTCGGCGAGGAGGCCGCCGTGATGGCGGTCGAGCCGGCGTGCGGTCCGGTCCAGCGCCGATTCCCCGGCGCACCGGACCTCCGCCAGCGCGCGTTCGACCTCCCGCTCCTTCGGGAGGGGGCGTACGGGGGAGAGCGCGGAGGCCCGTGCCGCCGCGGGCGTGGCGAAGGCGTGACCGGCGCGGTCCATGCACCGCCGCCAGCTTGTGAGGCTCCGCCGGTACGCGGCGTCGGCCACGACCCGGCTCCGCAGCAGCTGTTCCAGGACGCCGAGCCGGGTCGACGACCGGAACCAGGCGCCGAGGTCCCCGTACAGCCGCCGCTGGGCCTCGGCGACGCAGCCGTGATCGCTGCGACGCACGCTTCCGCCGCCGGGAAGCAGGACGGTCAGCCCCTCCGGCGAGGGCCCGTTGGCGGTGACCAGCGCCTCGGCCCGGCGCTCCGCAGGAAGCGCGGCGAAGTAGGCGCGGTTCGGATCCCGCTGCGCACGGGCCTCCCGCTCCCGCCGCAGCTCGGCGCCATAGCCGTGCCGCCGGGCCCAGGCCGCGTCGTCGACGACGTACGGGAAGAGCCCGGACCCGCTGTCGTCGTCGAGCGGGACCACGCGGTACGTGAACCCGTGCCGGCCCATGCAGTCGCGCAGCAACCGCTGCTCGGCGTCGTGCAGGAGCCGGTCGTCCGCCGTGGCCGCCGCCGTGCCGATGCCACGTACCGGAGGCGGCCGTTCGCCCGCCGACGTCCCGCCGGGCCCCGGCAGGACGGTGGCGAGGAGCGCGACCGCCGTGGCGGAGGTGAGCGCGGCGACGGAGACGAGGAGGGTACGGCGGGTAGGGCGGGTGCGGCGGCTGTCGCGGGGCATGCGGGAGCTCCTGTGGGGGTGGGGTTCGGCGATCCAGGGGCGCGCCGAAGCGAGACGGGGCACACCGGGGGAGGGGAGAGGAGGGCCGGCCGAGGCGCTGCCGTCGAGCGGTGCGGCGGCCGGACAACCGCAGTCTGTCCCCGTCGCCGAACGGGCCGCAAGCGTGTCCCGGGGGTGGCGCGGAAGTCGGGATTCCCACCCCTCTGACCTGCGGGGACACCGCTGTCCCGGGATGCGGGGCACCCGGGACAGGGGGGCGGGAGGGAACGGAGCGGCTGCCGGAGAGTCGGGCCGCCGATCCGGCACGGAGGGGCTGGCGGGGGGCGTCGGCCCCGGTGACGCGGAGGGAGGTGTTCGGACGCTGGCGCGTGGGCGGTGTCTCAAGCGGCTGCTCGGGCGAGGGCGGTGGCTGATGCGGGCGGCTCGGGCGCGCGGTGTCCGGTGCGGGCGCCCGGATGTGGCCGGGTGAGCAGCGGGCGAGGTCGTCGCCCGCCGCCGCGGTGTCCGCCGTGGCGCACAGTGCGGCGGCCCGGGTCGCGGGGGCGCGCCAGCCGGACCAGGCCCGTCGGGCACGGTCGACCACGGCGTCCAGCTCCTCCGGCCGCTGGCCGGGGGAGCCGTGGGGGCGACCGGACGACGGTCAGAGAGACGTCCGCCGCGACGGGCGCGGCGCTCCCGGGCCCGGTGGCCTCCGCCGACTCCGCACCCCGAGCGTCGAGGCCGTGCCGCCCCGCACCCCGAGCGTTTCAGGGGGCCTTCCGGGCCGGCGCAGAGCCGTCAGGGCCTCACGGGGTGGCGCGGAGCCCGCTCCTTCCCGCCTCCGCTCAAGCCCACCTCTGGCGTGCGGACCGGTCGCACGACAGCATCCGCAGTCCCTCGGGGCTGTCGTCCAGGCAGCGGTGGGTCGTGGCGCTGCGCACCTCGTACGACGCGTCGTCCCCCGCGCGGACGCTCCACCGCTGGGAGGCGGCGCGGCCGCACGGCGCCGTGCGCAGGCCGTCGGCGCCGTGCTCCAGACACTCGCCCGTCGCATGGTTGCGGATCCGCGCACCGCCGTCCTCGGTGGTCCGGACGGACCACCGCTGGTACGACATGCCGTTGCAGGCGTAGGAACGCGTCCCCTGGTCGAGGCTGTCGTCGAGGCAGGCTCCGGTCGCGCGGCTCACGAAGATCCTGTCGTCCGGTGTGGCGGCGGGCACGCCGTGCGCGCCGGACGGCGCGGCGTCGCCGGCCCCCGAGGAGGAGGGGCGCAGGAGGAAGACACTCCCGGCGCCGAGGAGCAGCCCGAGTACGCTCCCCGCCACGGCCCAGGCGAGGCGCCCGCCCGGGACGGACGGACGACGGCTCGGGGCGGGCCCGGAGGGCGAGGCGTCCGCCGGATCGGTATCGGCCGTGTGGACCGGAGGCGGCGCCGCGTCGTCACGCGCGGCGGTCTGACCGACCGCCGCCTGCGCGGGCCGGCGCTGGCCCCGGTCGGCCGCCTCCCACAGATGACGGAACTCGACCGGGTCGCCGCCGAGCGCCTTGCACAGCTCGTCGACCGTGGACCACGGCGGGACGGTGCTGCCGCAGAAGTACCGCGACAGGGACGAATCGCTGATGCGCAGGCTCTCTTCGAGCGCGCGGAGAGTGCGCCCGGAGCGCCGCTGGAGGTCGCGCAGCGCGTTCCCCAGCGCCCGGGCCGGCTCCACTTCGTCAGGCCGGTTCGCAGGCATGAGGGCGTCCTTCTCTTCGGGGCCGCACCGGGGGGCGGTCAACCGGCCGCGCGGGCGGGGAACATGCTGTTTCAGCAGCTCAGAACCGTAGGAGTCGGCTGATCATGACGGCAACCGGATCCACTCTCCCGAAGGAGTCCACCCGCCGGCGTTGACGCGACCTTCTGAGTACGCGTACTCACGCGTGCCGGCACGCCGGCTGACAGGGTGGGCCCCATGACGAGCAGCCGGGGGAAGCGGACCGCGTCGCACCTTCTCCTGGTGTGGGCGGTGGCGGCGGGTGTGATGCCGGTGCTGGGCTTCGCACTGGTGATGGGTGCCTGGGGCGGCGGACCCGGCACGGTTGCACTGGTCCTCGCGCTCGGTCTGCCGCTGGCGGTCGCCCTGTTGACCGCGGCGGCGCTTCCGGTGCGGACCGTGGTGCCGCTCTGCGACACCCTTCCGCGGCGACTCGGCTGGGCGGTTCTGGTGCTCGTCCTCGGAACGGCGGGGGCGCTGGCAGGGGTGGCGGCCTACGCCGAGAACGTCGATCTGGGCAGTGCCGGGACCCGGATCGCGCTGACGGGACTGCCGTACGCCGTGGCCGCGGCGCTCTTCGTGCCGGACCGGTGGGTGCGGTCGGGGGCGCTGGCCGTCGTGGCGGCGGCCGTCGCGTACGGCGGCTTCATCGGCCCGGCGCACGCGCGCCAGGACCAGGAGGAGGCGGACGTCGCACGCTACCGACAGCATCCCGAACTGCTCCACCTGGGCACCCCGCCACCCGGCATGGAGGTCGCCCGCGCCACCGTCGGAGCCGCCTCCTTCGCGGTCGACTACCGCCCGGCGGGTCCGGGGGAAGTGCCGGGGTACGTGGGGCTCACCGTGCGGCACCCGCTCACCCCGGCCCCTCGCTGCCCGGAGCCCGCCGAGAAGGACGTGACGTGCGCGGTCGGCGCGCGCGGCGAACTGCGCTTCGTACGCGCCCTCCCCGGCGGCGGCCGGAGCGTGACCCTCGTCCGTCGCCACCTGGACGCGGAGGTCGAGGCCACCAGCCAGTCACTGGACGAGGCCGGGCTGCGCAGCCTCCTGAACTCCCTGCACCCCCTCTCCGACGCGGAGCTGGAGCGGCTGATCCGGGACGCGAGAATCACCCTCGGCCAGTGAGGCGGAGCCGCGCCGACCGTCGCCAAGAATCAGGTGGCCTCTCATCCTCCGCACGTGGCAAGGTGCGGCGGTGAGTACGCCAGAGATCCCCCGCGAGCACGCGGACCGGTGGGAGTTGCACCCCCTCCGCGGAGTCCGTGTCACGCGGATCACCGTGGATGACCGGATCGTCCTCGCCCTCGGCCCCGACTGGGAAGTCGTACTGGAGGCACCCGCCGCTCTCTCGTACGAGACCGCTGACGCGCTCCCGCCCGTGCGCCTTCACCCGGAGTCCCAGGACGTCGCAGAGGCTCTGCCCCTTGTCGGAGCGCGGGTCCTGTCGGCGACGGCGTCCACGTCCGGCACGCTGAGTCTCGTCTTCGACGCCGGTCGCCACCTGACCTGCCCGCCCGACCCGTCCTTCGAGGCGTGGCAGGTCACGGGCCCGTCCGGATGGCGCTTCGTGGCACTCCCCGGCGGCGAACTCGCCGCTTGGTCCGGCCTCGCGACGGAGGAGTCCTAGCCCCGTCCCGGCGGTGCCGGATCCGTCGGGACGGGGCGCCCCCGCTCCCCGGTGGCCTTGGCACCGATCTCGGCGACGAGGTCCGCGACGAGCGTCCTGATCTCGTCGCGGATGGGCCGGACCGCCTCGACCCCCTGGCCGGCCGGGTCCTCGAGGACCCAGTCGAGGTAGGTCTTGCCGGGGAAGTACGGGCAGGCGTCGCCGCAGCCCATGGTGATGATGTAGTCCGATGCCCGGGCCGCCTCGGGGGTGAGGACCTTCGGCTTCTGGCCGGAGATGTCGATGCCGAGCTCGGCCATGGCGGCGACGGCGGCCGGGTTGACCTGGTCGCCCGGGAGGGAACCGGCGGACCGGACCTCGACGCGGTCGCCCGCGAGGTGCCGGAGGAATCCGGCGGCCATCTGGGAACGCCCCGCGTTGTGGACGCAGACGAACAGGACGGACGCGGGCGGGGACTCGGGCATCGGTTCCTCCGTGACGGTCGGGCATCAGCCCGGACTGGCATCACCCTTCACTGATGTGAAAATATCAGCCCATGCTGACGTCAGTCGACACTGAGCTGTTGAAGGTCCTTGCCGATCCGCTGCGGCTCCGGATCGTGACCTTGCTCGCCCGCGAGACCCTGTGCACCACGCATCTGGTCGAGGAGACGGGAGCCAGGCAGACCAACCTGTCCAACCACCTCAGGGTGCTGCGGGAGGCGGGCGTGGTGGAGACGGAGCCGTGCGGCCGGTTCACGTACTACCGGCTGAAGCCCGATGTCCTCGATGCGCTCGCCGGCCAGTTCGCAGGTCTGGCCGCCACCGCCCGCGCCCACGCCGATTCCAAGAGGTCCTGTTGAGCCCCGCCGCCCCCGCGGCTGTCGTCGGAGAATCCTCGGTCGTCGCGAAGCTGTCGACGCTCGACCGGTTCCTCGCCGTCTGGATCCTCCTGGCCATGGGTCTCGGCCTCGGGCTGGGGCGGCTGATCCCCGGCCTGAACGACGCGCTCGCGAAGGTCGAGATCGGCGGGATCTCGCTGCCGATCGCCGTCGGTCTGCTGGTCATGATGTACCCGGTCCTCGCCAAGGTCCGCTACGACAGGCTCGACGCCGTCACCGGCGACCGCCGACTGATGATCTCCTCGCTGGTCATCAACTGGATCGTCGGCCCGGCGGTCATGTTCGCCCTCGCCTGGATCTTCCTGCCGGACCTGCCGGAGTACCGCACCGGTCTGATCATCGTCGGCCTCGCCCGCTGCATCGCCATGGTCATCATCTGGAACGACCTCGCCTGCGGAGACCGCGAGGCCGCCGCCGTCCTCGTCGCCTTGAACTCGGTCTTCCAGGTGATCGCCTTCGGCCTGCTCGGCTGGTTCTATCTCGACATCCTCCCCAGACGGCTCGGCCTCGGGGCCGGCGAGACCCTCGACATCTCCCTGTGGAAGATCGCGCTCAACGTCGTCATCTTCCTCGGTGTCCCGCTGCTGGCCGGCTTCCTGACCCGCCGCATCGGCGAGAAGGGGATGGGCCGGGAGTCGTACGAGGCGAGGTTCCTGCCGAAGATCGGCCCCTGGGCCCTCTACGGCCTGCTGTTCACGATCGTCATCCTCTTCGCCCTCCAGGGAAGGACGATCACCTCGCAGCCCCTCGACGTCGCCCGCATCGCACTGCCCCTCCTGGTCTACTTCGCGATCATGTGGTTCGGCACCTTCGCCCTCGGCAAGGCGATCGGGCTGCGCTACGACCGCACCGCCACGCTCGCCTTCACCGCCGCCGGCAACAACTTCGAGCTCGCCATCGCCGTCGCCATCGCCACTTTCGGTGTCACCAGCGGCCAGGCGCTCTCCGGGGTCGTCGGCCCGCTGATCGAGGTCCCGGTCCTGGTCGCGCTCGTGTACGTGTCGCTGGCCTGGCGCAGGAAGTTCACCCCCGCCCAGCGCGAGCGAGGGAAGCAACGCCGATGAGCAGCCACGAGACCGTGGACGTGGTCGTCATCGGCGGCGGGCAGGCGGGCCTCGCCGCCGGGTACCACCTGCGCCGCGCCGGCCTCGGCTTCGTCGTCCTCGACGCCCAGACTGGTCCGGGCGGTGCCTGGCGGCACACCTGGGACTCCCTCCGGCTCTTCTCCCCGGCCGCGTACTCCTCGCTTCCCGGCCGGCTCATGCCGCCGCAGCCGGGCGAGCCCTACCCGGACGCGGCCCACGTCGTCTCGTACCTCACCGACTACGAGCGGCGGTACGAGCTGCCCGTCGTCCGGCCGGTCCGCGTCGAGGCCGTGCGGAGGGACGGCGCCTTCCTGCGGGTCGAGGCCGACGCCGGTACGTGGCGGGCCCGCGCGGTCGTCAGCGCGACCGGGACCTGGTCGCGGCCCTTCCTCCCGGCGGTGCCGGGGCGCGCGGAGTTCGCCGGCGTGCAGCTCCACTCCGTCGCGTACCGGCGGCCCGAGGACTTCGCCGGACGCAGGGTCGTCGTCGTGGGCGGAGGCAACTCCGCCGCCCAGATCGCCGCCGACCTCGCGTACGGCTCCGCACTGACCTGGGCCACCCCGCGCGAACCCCGCTACCTCGCCGACGACATCGACGGCCGCGCGCTCTTCGACGCGGCGACCGCCCGACGCAGAGCGCTCGACGAGGGCCGGGCCGACGCCGGCGGGGTCGCCTCGCTCGGTGACATCGTCTCCGTCCCGCCCGTCCGCGCGGCCCGCGACGCCGGACTCCTCAGGCCCCGGCCGATGTTCACCCGCCTCACCCCGACCGGGATCGAGTGGGCCGACGGCACCCGGGCGGACGCGGACGCCGTCATCTGGTGCACGGGCTTCCGTCCTGCCCTGGCCCACCTCTCCCCGCTGGGGCTGCGCGGGCCGCGCGGCCGCATCTCCACAGCCGGCACGGAGGCGCTGGGCGAGCCCCGGCTCCACCTCGTCGGCTACGGGGACTGGACCGGTCCCGCGTCCGCCACGCTCATCGGCGTCGGCCGTACGGCCCGGGACGCGGCCCGCCGGATCGGTGGCGGGCCGGCGCGCTGACCCGTCCGGGTGGCGCCGGGCGGCTGCGACGGCACCCGCTCAGATCGCGGCGGCCTTCGTCAGCAGCGCGCCCATCGCGGCGAGGACGGCGGGCTCGACGCGGTAGTACACCCACGTGCCGCGCCGTTCGGAGGAGAGCAGCCCGGCCTCCTTCAGCTTCTTCAGATGGTGCGAGACCGTCGGCTGGGAGACGCCCACGTCGGAGATGTCGCAGACGCACGCCTCGCCGCCCTCGTGCGAGGCCACGGCGGAGAACAGCCGCAGGCGCACCGGGTCGCCCAGGGCCTTGAACATGGCGGCGGTCCGCTCGGCCTCCTCGGCCGTCAGGGGGCGCTCGGTGAGCGGCGGGCAGCAGGGCCCGACGGTCGGCTCCGACAACGGCAGCGCCTTCACATTCGACATCTATCTATGTTTACACATGTCGAAGCAGGAGGGGTGAGGGTGCTGAATCGATGAACGTCTATGTTGACGCCTATCGATATACGGTGCCATGCTGAGGGGGAGAGATCGACGGATGTCGAAACAAAGGGGACCCCGTCATGAACGCTGCCGCCGCGACCGCCTCCGGCCACCTGCCCGTCGTGGTCATCGGTGCCGGACCGACCGGCCTCACCGCTGCCGCGCACCTCGTCGACCGCGGCATCGAGCCCCTGGTCCTGGAGGCCGGGACGCAGGCCGGCGCGGCCGTGCGCGCGTGGGCACACGTGCGGCTCTTCTCCACCTGGGGCGAGGTCACGGACCGGACGGCGGAGAAGCTGCTGGCGCCGACCGGCTGGGCGAAGCCGGACCCGGGGGCGTACCCGACCGGCGGAGACTGGGCCGAGAGGTACCTCCAGCCGCTCGCCGAGGTCCTCGGCGACGCGGTCCGCCTGGGCGCCCGGGTCACCGGCGTCTCACGCTCCGGCCGTGACCGGACCGTCGACGCCGACCGCGGGGCCAAGCCCTTCACCGTGCACGTCGCCCACGCGGACGGGCGCGAGGAGCGGATCCTGGCCCGGGCCGTCATCGACGCCTCCGGCACCTGGTCGACCCCCGGTCCCGCCGGCGGCGACGGGCTGCCCGCCCTCGGCGAGCGGTCTACCGCCGACCGGATCTCGTACCGCGTCCCCGACCTCGGCGACCCCGTCACCCGCGCCCGGTACGCGGGCCGGCGCACCGCCGTCATCGGCTCCGGGGCCTCCGCCTTCACCGCCCTCGCCCTTCTGGCCGAGCTGGCGAAGTCCGGGGACGGCGCCGGAACGCACGCCACCTGGATCCTGCGCCGGGGCATCTCCGGCTCCACCTTCGGCGGTGGCGCCGCCGATCAGCTCCCCGCCCGCGGCGCCCTCGGCCTGGCCGCCAAGGCCGCCGTCGACGAGGGGCACGCGGACGCCGTCACCGGCTTCCGTACGGACGCCGTCGAGTTCGACGCAGGGGGCGGCGGGCTCGTGCTGGTGGCCGAGGACGGCCGCCGCCTCGACCCCGTCGACGAGCTGGTCGCCCTCACCGGCTTCCGCCCCGACCTGACCTTCCTGGAGGAGCTCCGCCTCGGCCTCGACGAGCGCCTTCAGGCGCCGGCCGGACTCGCCCCGCTGATCGACCCCAACCAGCACTCCTGCGGCACCGTCTACCCGCACGGCGTGAAGGAGCTGTCCCACCCCGAAGCGGGCGTCTACCTCGTCGGCATGAAGTCCTACGGCCGAGCGCCGACGTTCCTCGCCCTGACCGGGTACGAGCAGGTCCGTTCCGTCGTCGCCGCCATCGCCGGAGACCACGCGTCCGCCGAGCGCGTCGAGCTGGTCCTGCCGGAGACCGGCGTGTGCGGCGGCGCCGGCCTCTTCGACGAGTCGGCCCGGGAGGGCTCCCCGTCCGACGGTGGCGGCTGCTGCGGCGGCCTCCCGGACCTGCGGCGACCCCTCAGGCCTGCGGCCCCATGATCCGGACCAGCAGGTCGTCCAGGCTGATCAGGCCGGTGAGGGTGCCGTCCTCGTCCCGGACGAGGGCGAGGGAGGCGCGCCGCCGGCGGAGGTGCTCGACGGCCTCGGAGACGGTGGTGCCGGCGGTCAGTTCCGGTACGGGGCGGGCCAGTTCTCCGGCCGTACGGGCGCGGCCGCGGATACGGGCGACGAGGGCGTCGCGCGCGTGCACCGAGCCGAGGAGACGGCTTCCGTCGCGGACGAGGAGGCGGGAGCGGTCGGCGTCGGAGGCGCGGGCGAGGATCGTGTCGAGATCGGCGTCGGCGGGCACGGAGACGATGTCGTCCGCCGGGGTCTGGAGCACGGCGACCGGGGTCTGCGGCTCGGTGAGCGAGCGGGTGATCAGCTGGGAGTCGGTCTTGTTGATGAGGCCGAGGCGCTCGGACTCCGCGACCAGATGGGTCAGCTGCTCGCGGTTGTGGACGGCTGCGAGCTCGTCCCTGGGCTGGACCCGGCACATACGCACGAGTGCGTTGCTGACCTTGTTGAGCACCCAGATCAGGGGGCGTACGACCTTGACCACGGCCCGGAACGGCGGGGTGAGCAGCATCGCCGAGCGCTCGGGATGGGCGATGGCCCAGGACTTCGGCGCCATCTCGCCGAGCACCATGTGGAGGAAGACCACGACGATCATGGCGATCGCGAAGGCGATGGCGTAGCTGAGGGTGCTCGGCAGGCCGAGGTCCACCAGCAGCGGGTCGATGGCGTGGGAGACGGCCGGCTTGGAGATGGCGCCGAGGCCGAGGGTGCAGAGGGTGATGCCGAGCTGGGCGCCGGCCAGCATCAGCGACAGCTCGCGCATGCCCGCGAGGGCGGCCTTGGCGCCGCGCTGTCCGTCCGCGACGGCCTTCTCGATGCGGTGGCGCTTGGCGGCGACGAGCGCGAACTCGGCGGCGACGAAGAAGCCGCTGCCGATGAGGAGCAGGACGGTGATGAACAGGGCCATGGGGAAGCTCATGCCTGGGCCTCCTCGGCGGCGGGCGGAACGTGGGCGATGCGGACGCGTCCGGGGACGTGCCGGTCTAGGCTGAGGACGTCGATCCGGACGTCGTCGACGGTGAGGCCGTCGCCGATGGTCGGGAAGCGGCCGAGGCGGTCGATGATCAGGCCGGCGACGGTGTCGTAGTCGTCGTCGCCGGGCAGCGCGATGCCGGTCGCGTCCTCGATCTCGTCGAGGCGGCGGCCCGCGTCGACCCGCCAGCCGTCGCCGTCCGGGACGGCGAGCGCGACGACCTTGTCGGTCTCGTCGGCGATGTCGCCGACGAGTTCCTCGGCGATGTCCTCGTACGTGACGATGCCGGCGACGCCGCCGTGCTCGTCCAGGACGACGGCGAACTCGTCGTCCGCCTCCCGCATCCGCGCCACCGCCTGGGGCAGCGGCAGCGTGTCGGGCAGCAGCAGGGGAGCGCGGTCGGCCTGTCCGGCGGTGACGGTGTCGAAGCGGTCGGCGGGCAGCCGCGCGAGGTCGCGCACGCCGAGGACGCCGGCGACGTCGTCGGGGTGGTCGCCGAGGACGGGGTAGTTGGAGTGGCCGTGCCGCGCGATGAGCTCGACCGCCTCGGTGAGGGTGGCGTCCTTGCGGACGAAGACGGCGTCGGCGCGCGGCACCATCACCTCGTCCAGGGTCCGCTCCGAGAATTCGAGGGCGTGGTCGAGGAGTTCCGCGGTGTCGGCCGGAAGCTGCCCCTGCTCGTGGGACTCGCCGATCAGATGGCTGAGCTCCTCCAGCGTGGCGCCGTGGTGCAGTTCCTCGACGGGTTCGATGCCGATCTTCCGCAGCAGCTTGTTCGCGGCCCCGTCGAAGACGCGGACGACCGGTCCGACGACCTTCAGGTAGAGGAGGGTGGAGGGCGCCAGCGACTTGGCGAGCCGCTCGGGGACGGCGAGCGCGAGGTTCTTCGGCGCGAGCTCGCCCAGCACCATCTGGAGCACGGTCGCGATCACGAAGGCGAGGACGACCGAGATCGCCGACACCGCGCCGTCCGAGAGGTCCGTCCCGTCCAGCGCGGGCTTGAGCAGGGCGGAGACGGACGGTTCGGCCAGGAAGCCGACGACCAGGCCGGTGACGGTGATGCCGAGCTGGGCTCCGGAGAGCATGAAGGAGAGGCGTTCGAGGACCTTCAGGGCGCGGGCGGCCCGCTTGTCGCCCGCCGCGGCCTCGCGGGCGAGCGCGAGGCGGTCGGCGGCGACGTAGGCGAACTCCTGGGCGACGAAGTACCCGGTGCCGGCGGTCAGGACGAGGACGGCCAGCAGGCCGAGAGCGGCGTTCATCGGCTGCCGCACCCCTGTGCGGTGGCGGTGGACGTCGGACTGGCGGACAAGAAGCGGCTCCTTGCGGAGAGGGCGGGGGAGCCGGCGGCTCCGGCCTCGGTGGAGTCGGTGGAGTCGGTGGAGTCGGTGAAGTCGGTGGAGTTGGCGGGGAAAAGGATCACGAGGATTTCTACATCACTGTAGAGGAAACGTGGACCGGCATCGAGAACCGGGGGCGGGTTCACACGCCGGGGCGGTCGCCGCCCCGGCCCTCCGGGCGGGAACCGGCGCCCGGGGACCTTCCCCCGGCCCCCGGCCGCACCTGCGGGCGTGCGTCGCGGACCCGTGGGGTGCCGGGCGGCCGGGGTCAGGAGCAGCGCCCCGGCGCGCCATGCCGCAGACTCGTACCAAGGGGCTGGTGCGCCTCCGGCACCGGCCGCGGGGAGAGTGGCCGACGTGCTCGATGTCCCGTTCTGGTTGTGGGCGGCGTTCGCCGTGACGGTGGTGGTGTCGCTGACGGTGGACCTGCTGGCCCACCGGAGCGCCCATGTCATCGGCTTCAAGGAGGCGGCCGCCTGGAGCGTCCTGTGGGTGAGCCTCGCCCTCGTCTTCGGCGCCGTGGTCTTCCTCGTCCTCGGCTCGACCGCAGGGACCGAGTACACGACGGCCTGGCTGCTGGAGAAGAGCCTGTCGGTCGACAACCTCTTCGTCTTCGCCGTGATCTTCGGCTATTTCAAGGTCCCCCGCGCCTACCAGCACCGTGTGCTGTTCTTCGGCGTCATCGGGGCCCTGGTCTTCCGCGGCATCTTCCTCTCCCTCGGCGTGGCCGTCGTCAGCCGCTTCACCGCGGTCCTCTTCGTCTTCGCCGCCGTGCTCTTCTACAGCACCTACAAGCTGCTCAAGGACCAGGAGGACACCTTCGACCCGGGCAAGAGCTTCGCCGTGCGGATGCTGAGGAAGGTCATCCCGGTCAGGGACGAGTACGCGGGGGCGAAGTTCTTCGTCAAGGAGGCGGGAAAGCGGGTGGCGACGCCCCTGCTCGCGGTCGTCGCCGCCATCGAGGCGGCCGACCTGATCTTCGCCGTCGACAGCGTCCCCGCGGTCCTCGCCGTCAGCGACGACGCGTTCATCGTCTACACCAGCAACGCCTTCGCCATCCTGGGCCTGCGCGCCCTGTACTTCATGCTCTCCGGCCTGCTGGACCGGTTCCACTACCTCAACACCGGGCTCGCGGTCATCCTCTCCTTCATCGGCGTCAAGCTGATCCTCCAGGCGTCCCACAAGATGATCAGCCCCTCGATCCCGGAGATCCCGTCCCCCGTCAGCCTCGGGGTGATCGCCACCGTGCTCGCGGCCTCCGTCCTCTTCAGCCTGCGCCGCCCGCCGCCCGCGGAGCCGCCTCCGGAAGCGCGCGGGGAGCCGTCTACGGGGTCGCCTGCGGAAGAGCCTCCGGAAGCGCCGCCGGAATCTCCTTCGGGGCCGGAGGAAAGGGAGCCGAAACAGTTTCCTTAACCCCCTCACAGGTCTATCGTTAAAAAATGGGTAAAAAAACACGCGAAGTAGGACAGTCCGGCGCGGTGGCCTGCCCGGTCTGCAAGCAGAACGTCGACACGGTGGTCCAGCGCCGTCACAAGACCCTCGGTCTCTTCGTCCCCGTCTGGGGACCGGGCCCCTGCCACAACCCGGACTGTCCCGAGTACCTGGAGCCCGCCCAGCCGCGCCATCACCCTCAACCGTAGGCGCGTGACGGCGGAACGAGCGGGGCGTCCGCCGGTGCGAACGTCGCTCCCGCATCGCCTGATCAGGCCTCCCGCACCTCACCCACGGGCCGCCCCGCGGGTGTCACCTACGATGGACACCCATGGTCATGACGGCCTCCGGGCCGACGCGGACGATCGAGGGCACGGGGGCGGGCACCGGGGCATGAGCGCACTGCTGGAACTGACGGACGTACGGCACGGATACGACGGGCGCGGCGTCCTGAACGGGGTGAGCCTGACCGTCCGCGAGGGCGAGTGCGTCGTCCTGCTCGGCGAGAACGGATCGGGAAAGTCCACGCTGCTGCGGCTCGCCGCCGGGCGGGAACTCCCGCGGTCCGGCTCCGTCACCCTGCGCGGCACCACCGTCTCCGAGGACGACCGCTCCGTACGCGCCACCGTCGCCACCGTCCTGGACAGCGGCGTCGGCTACCCAGACCTCAGCGTCCACGAGCACCTGATGCTCGTCGCCCTCGCGCACGGCCTCGGCGACGCGGCGGCGGACGCCGTGGACCGGGTGCTGGCCGAGCACCACCTCACCGAGCGCGCCGACGCGCTGCCCCACCAGCTGTCGTCCGGCCAGAGCCAGCTGCTGTCGCTGGCCCAGGCGTTCGTACGCCCCGCCGAGCTGCTGCTGCTCGACGAGCCCGAGCAGCGCCTCGACGCGGACGCGCGGGCCCGGCTGGCCGGGCGCCTGAGGGCCGCCGGGGAACGCGGCACGGCCGTGCTCCTCGCCACCCACAACCGCGAGCTCGCGGACGCCGTGGCCGACACCGAGTACACCGTGTCCGGCGCGGGACTGCTCGTCACGGATGTGCTCGGTGGCTGAGCTGACGCGAGGGCGGGTCCGCCCGGCGGACGAGGCGGACGCGGCCGACCACACCCGCGCGGTCCTCGACAGGCTCCGCGCCGCCCGCGCGGACGCGCGCGTCGAACGGCGCAGGAGCATCGCCTACACCCTGTACTGCACGGTCCTGCTGGCCGGCATCTGGGTCGTCCCCCTGCTGGCCGGCGCGGCGCGCGCCGGGGCGGACGGCCGCCTGCGCGGCGCGGCGGCCGAGCGCTTACTGGCCTCGCTCCCGACGCTCCTCCCCGCCGTCCTGGCCACCGCCGTCCTGCTGCCCGCGGCGCGGGCCCTCTGGCAGGGGCCCGTCCGGCTGGAACCGGCCGCGCTGTCCTGGCTCGTGCCCCAGCCCCTCCTCCGCCGTGCCCTGCTGCTGCCCCGCTTCGCCGCGGCCTCGGCGATCACCACCGGCATCGGGGCCGCCGTCGGCGCCGCGGCCGGTTTCCTGCTCCACGCCCTGGGCGCGGGCTCCTGGTGGGCCACGACGACCGCAGGAGCGGCGACCGGCGCGACGGCCGGCCTCGCCGGGACCGCCCTGGCCGCCCTGGTCCAGCGCCACAGCGACTCCGGAGAGCGGCGCAGGGCCCTGATCCGGCGGACGGCGTGGGCGGGGGTGATCGTCCTGTGGCTGCTCGCCGCCGCCTCCCTGGCGGGCGGCGCGCGCATCGCGGAGCTGGTCGCGCCTTGGTCCGGCCCGTGGGGCTGGGCCGCGCTGCCCCTGGTGGCGGTGGCGGACGGGGTCCCCGCGGCGGCCGGGTGGGCCGGGGCCGCCCTGTCGCTCCTCGCCCTCGCCGTCGCGGGCAGGGCGGGAGCCGACGCCGCCGTACGTGTCCCGGCCCGCGTCCTGCGTACCCAGGCCGGCACCGCGCTGCGGGTGCGGGCCTCGCTGTACTCCCTCGACCTGCGTCAGGCCCGGGCGGCCGTGCGTGCCACCCGGGCCCGCGGGGCGCGCCCCGCCGCGCGCCTGCCGTTCCCCCGGCACGCGTGGCTGCTCGTCCCGTGGCGGGACGCGACCGCGCTGCTGCGCGCCCCGGCACGACTGGTCGGGGCGGCGGCCTGGACCGCCGTGACCGTGGGCCTGCTCTGCCTGGAGGGCGCGCCGGCGGCGGTGTCGCTTCTCGCCCTGCCGGCCGGGTACATGGCCGCGGCGCAACTGGCGGAGCCGGCCCGGCTGGAGACGGACGACGTCCGGCGCTCGGCGCCGCTGCCCTGGCCCGCCGGCGCGCTCGCGCTGTGGCACGGAGCGGTCCCCGCCGCGGGACTGCTGGTGCTGTTCGCCCTCGGCGCGGCGGCCGCCGCCGGACTCGGCCCGGGGTCGGAGCGGCTGCTGGTGCTGCCCGCGCTGGTCCCCGCACTCGTCGGAGCCGCGCTGGTCAGCGCCTACCGGGGCGTCGTACCGGTGCACCTGATGATCGGTTCGATGACGCCGCTGGGTGACACGGGCCCGCTCGCGGCCCTGCTGTGGCAGGCGAGGGGACCCCTGGTGGCGCTGGGATGCCTGGCGGTCGTGGACGGCCCGGCGCGCGGGGCCGACCCGGACGCCCCGGGCCTGCTGTGGCCGCTGCTCGTCGGAGCCGGGATGGTCTGGTGGGCGGCGGCCACGGCGCGCAGGACCGTACGCGGCCGCTGAGGGCGCCCCACGGCCGCTGAGAGCGTCCCACGGCCGCTCACCCCGCCGGCGGCCGCCGGAACTCCGCGCCGACCACGTCATGCCAGGCGGCACCGGCGCCTTCCACCCTCCGCTCCTGAGGAGCTGCCCCTGCCCCCGGCCTTGCCGCACCCGCTGTCCGCGCGGCAGTGACCCGTGGCCGCCCGGGAGCCCTCACCCCCGGTCGTACGTGTGGAACCCGCGCCCCGTCTTGCGGCCCAGCAGGCCCGCCTCCACCATCCGCCGGAGCAGCGGGGGAGGCGCGTACAGGGGCTCCCTGAACTCCTCGTACAGCGACTCCGCGATCGCGGTGACGGTGTCGAGCCCGATGAGGTCGGCCAGCCGCAGCGGTCCCATGGGATGGGCGCACCCCGCCTCCATGCTCCGGTCGACGTCGGCGGCGGAGGCGAAGCCGGACTCGGTCATGCGGATGGCGGACAGGAGGTAGGGGACGAGGAGCGCGTTGACGATGAAGCCCGCGCGGTCGGTGGAGCGGACGACGGACTTGCCCAGGGTCACCTCGGCGAACTCCGTCACCTCCCTCGTGACGTCGGGGGAGGTGTGCAAGGTGGTCACGACCTCCACCAGCGGGAGGACGGGCACGGGGTTGAAGAAGTGCAGCCCCACCACACGGTCCGCACGGCTCGTGGTCTTGGCGAGGCGCATGACGGGGAGCGAGGAGGTGTTGGTCGCGAGGATCGCCGAGGGATCCGTGACGATCTTGTCGAGTGCGGCGAACACCTCGGCCTTGGCGGCGGCGTCCTCCACGACCGCCTCGACGACCAGCCGGCGGTCCGCCAGGTCGGCGAGGTCGGAGGTGACGGCGATCCGGTCGAGTGCCGCGTCGGCGGAGAGGCGGTCGAAGGTGCCGCGCTGCACCGCGCGTTCGAGGGAGACCGCGATCCGCTCGCGGGCGGCCTCGGCGGCCTCGGCGGTCGCCTCGCAGACGAGGACGTCGAGTCCCGCCCGTGCGCACACCTCGGCGATACCCGCCCCCATCTGCCCGCCGCCCACGACGCCGACGCGCCGGATTCCGTCGCGCCGGGTGCCGGCGGCGGTCATGCGCGGTCCTCCGAGGTCCGGACGAGGTGGCGGGCGTACGCGGGGGGAGTGAAGAAGGCCGGGAGCTCCGGGGTGAGGGTGGTCTCCTCGAAGAGGCGCCGCACCGCGTCCAGGTCCGCCCAGGGGAACTCGGCTCCGAGCGAGGCGAGTTCGGCGTCGAGGTGCCGGAGGACGGTCGCGCGGTCGATCACGCGGTGCCGGAGCCACTGCCAGATCTGGACGCGCGCGATCTCGGCGGTGGCCGCGTCCTCCATGAGTCCGTACAGCGCGACGGCGCCCTGGCCGCGCAGCCAGGCGTCGAAGTACCGCAGGGCGACGGCCACGTTGGTCCGCACCCCCTCTTCGGTCGGCGGGCCGCTGATCCGCCGGACGGACAGCAGGTCGGGCGCGGTGACGGCCACGTCCTCCCGGGTGCGGTGGCGCTGGTCGGGCCGTTCTTCGAGGACCGCGTCGAACGCGTCGCGGCAGGTCCGCACCAGCCCCGGGTGGGCCACCCAGGAGCCGTCGAAGCCGTCCTCCGCCTCGCGTTCCTTGTCGAGCCGGACCTTCGCGAGGGCGGCGGCGTTCGCCTCGGGGTCCCGGCTCGGCACCTGGGCGGCCATGCCGCCGATGGCATGCGCTCCGCGCCGGTGGCAGGTGCGGACGAGCAGTTCGGTGTAGGCCCGCATGAAGGGGGCGGTCATGGTGACCTGGGCGCGGTCGGGGAGCAGGAAGTCGGTGCGGTGCCCGAAGGTCTTGATGAGGCTGAAGAGGTAGTCCCAGCGGCCGGCGTTGAGCCCGGAGCTGTGCTCGCGGAGCTCGTAGAGGATCTCCTCCATCTCGAAGGCGGCGGTGATCGTCTCGATGAGGACGGTGGCGCGGACGGTACCCCTGGGGATGCCGAGGAGATCCTGGGCGAGGACGAAGACGTCGTTCCAGAGCCGGGCCTCGTAGTGGTTCTCCAGCTTCGGGAGGTAGAAGTACGGGCCGTGTCCGGCGTCGATCTGCCGCTGCGCGCAGTGGAAGAAGTACAGACCGAAGTCGACCAGGGACGCGGGAACCGGAAGGCCGTCGAACTCCAGGTGGTGTTCCTCCAGGTGCCAGCCGCGCGGCCGGACGACGATGGTGGCCGGGTCGTCGCGGAGGGCGTACCGCTTGCCCTCGGGGCTCGTGAAGTCGATCCGCCGCTCGATCGCGTCGAGCAGGGTGAGCTGCCCGCCGATCACGTTCTCCCAGGTGGGCGAGGTCGCGTCCTCGAAGTCCGCCATCCAGACGCGCGCACCGGAGTTGAGCGCGTTGACGGCCATGCGGCGGTCGGCGGGCGGTCCGGTGATCTCGACCCTGCGGTCGGAGAGGCCCGGCGCGGGAGGGGCCACCCGCCAGGACGGCTCCCCGCGGACGGCGGCGGTCGCGACGGGGAACCCGAGGGGGGTGCCGGTGGCGAGCCGGATCGCCCGCCGCCGCCGCTCCTTCAGGAGCCACTGGCGGCGTGCGGCGAAGGCATCGATCAGCCGGCCGAGGAAGTCGAGGGCCGCGGGGGTGAGGATCTCCTCGTGCCGGTCCCCCGCAGAGGCGAGGACGCGGACGCGGCGGGTCAGGGCGCTGGTGGTCATGGAACTCTCCTGTGCTGCGGACGAGGGGGAGGGGCGCGCGGGGGCGGGCGGGGGAGTCGGTCCCACCCGCCCCCGTGGGGCGGCTCCTAGTGGAACTGCTCCTCTTCGGTGGAGCCGGTGAGCGCGGTGGTGGAGGAGGCGGGGTTGACGGCGGTGGAGACGAGGTCGAAGTAGCCGGTGCCGACCTCGCGCTGGTGCTTCACGGCGGTGAAGCCCTGGGCCTGCGCGGCGAACTCCCGCTCCTGGAGGTCGACGTAGGCGGTCATGCCCTGCTCGGCGTAGCCCCGGGCGAGGTCGAACATGCCGTGGTTGAGGGAGTGGAAGCCGGCCAGCGTGATGAACTGGAACTTGTAGCCCATGGCGCCGAGTTCGCGCTGGAACTTGGCGATCTGGTCGTCGTCCAGGGCGGCCTTCCAGTTGAACGACGGCGAGCAGTTGTAGGCCAGCATCTTGCCCGGGAACCGGGCGTGCAGCGCCTCGGCGAACTCGCGGGCCTGGGCGAGGTCCGGGGTGCCGGTCTCGACCCAGATGAGGTCGGCGTACGGGGCGTAGGCGAGACCGCGGGCGATGACCGGTCCCATCCCGTTCTGGACGTGGTAGAAGCCCTCGGAGGTGCGCTCGCCGGTCACGAACGGCGCGTCACGCTCGTCGATGTCGCTGGTCAGCAGCGTCGCGGCGAGCGCGTCCGTACGGGCGACGACCAGGGTCGGCACGTCCGCGATGTCGGCGGCGAGCCGGGCCGCGTTCAGCGTCCGGATGTGCTGGGCGGTCGGCACGAGGACCTTGCCGCCCAGGTGCCCGCACTTCTTCTCGGAGGCCAGCTGGTCCTCGTAGTGGATGCCCGCAGCGCCGGCCGCGATCATCGCCTTCGTGAGCTCGAAGGCGTTCAGCGGCCCGCCGAACCCGGCCTCCGCGTCCGCGACGATCGGCGCCAGCCAGTCCGTCGTGTCCGCGCCGCCCTCGGCGGTGGCGATCTGGTCGGCGCGCAGCAGCGCGTTGTTGATCCGGCGCACCACCTGCGGCACCGAGTTGACGGGGTAGAGGCTCTGGTCCGGGTAGGTGTGTCCGGCCTGGTTCGCGTCGGCCGCCACCTGCCAGCCCGAGAGGTAGATCGCCTGGAGGCCGGCCCGCACCTGCTGCACCGCCTGACCACCCGTCAGCGCGCCCAGCGCGTGCACGTAGTCCAGCTCGTGGAGCTGTCGCCACAGCCGCTCCGCACCGCGCCGGGCGAGGGTGTGCTCCTCACGCACGCTTCCCGACAGCCGCACGACGTCCTCGGCCGTGTAGGTGCGCTCGATGCCCTCCCAGCGCGAGTCCGTCGCCCAGCGCCGCTCCAGCTCCTGGGCCGCCTGCGTCGTGTTGTCCGTCATCTCGGTGACCGCCTTCTCGGGTCCGCCGTGTTTGCCAACCTGTCCACATGGTCGGAGGCGCACGGCACTGCGTGTCTTTTATGGGGTGCGGCCCACCGGCGCCCGGGCGGGGCGGTGGAGCGAGCAATCAAGCCGATCCAGGCCGCCCGTTCCTCGGGGTTGTCGATGTCAGGGCGTGAATCGGGCCCCGAGTCCGGCCTGGATCTGCCGGGCCCGGTGGGCCGCACTCAGACTCTGGCACTGGCACCCAGTGCCATCAATCGTGGACGCATGCCAATTTCTGTGAAGAGTGAAGAGGCGGATTGCAAAGCTTGCGAAGATCAGGGGGCGCGTCGGCATGCTCCACGGAACGCGTACGCGGGACCGACGGTGGGCAGGGCCGCTGCGTATCCTCGTGTTCATGACCGCTCAGCCGCCCGCACACTCCCCGCGCCCCGCCCAGCCGGCGCCGCTCCGCGCCTCCGACGACGAACGCGAGGCGGTGGTCGAGCAGTTGCGCGACGCCGCGGCCGAGGGCCGCATCGACCTCGAAGAGCTGGACGCCCGACTGGAACAGGCCCTGACGTCCAGGACGCGCGCCGAACTCGACGCCGTCACCGCCGACCTGCCGAGCCCGTCTCCCGCGGACAGCCTGCCGCCCCTCGTCGTCAAGGGCGGTATGACCGGTGCGACCCGGGGCCCCGGACGCTGGGAGGTGCCCGGCCGCGTGATCGCCCACGGAGGCGTGGGAGGCGTCACGCTCGACTTCAGCCGCGTCGAGTCCCGTCTCGCGGAGGTCGTGGTGGAGGCGCACGGCGACACGTCCGGGGTCACGATCGTCATCCCCGACGGCTGGACCGCGGACGTCTCGGGCATGGACCCCGGCACCGGCGGCCTGAAGGACGAGACCACCTCCGCCCGCCTCCCGCGCACCCCGCTCATCCGGCTCACCGGCTCCGGAGGCATGGGAGGCGTCGTCATCCGCCACCCCAACCGCCGGGAACGCCGCAAGCTGGAGTCCAACCCGTCCTGAGGCCGCGGACGCCGATGAGGCGGCCGTGACCGGTGGCCCCGTGGGTCACGGGAGGCGCGGTGGGTCAGGGGAGCGGCGCGGAAATCCGTGGACGAGCCGGGGAAGATCATCTATCTTGTGGCTTCGCGCCCCGAGTCGGACGGAAGGAGGCGAGTGCCGTGCGGTTCACACCTTTCCAGCGCTCCCTCCCAAACTGTCCCGGCGTGGCGTGTGAGTTCTGACCGGGAGCGCACCGAGCAGGTCTTTCTCCCGGAGGAATCCATGCCCGATCTGGTCATCCGCGCGCTCTCCACGAGCGACGCCCATCTTTTCGACGCCCTTCCCGACCCCCTGGGTGCCCGTGAGGGGCATCGGCGCACCGTCTTCCGCCCCGACTGGAAGCGCGTCGCCCTGCGCGACGGCGAGGTCGTGGCGCGCGGCGCGTGGTGGGGCGGCCCCGACGACACGGAGCCCGTCAACATCAACTGGTTCGACGTGGCCGAGGGCGAGGAGGAGGCCGGGGCCGCACTCCTGCGCTCCGCTCCCCGGCAGGTCGAGCTGGAGATCAACCTGCCCGGCGGATGGCGGGAGAAGCCCGAACTGCGGGCCGCCGCCGAGACCCGCTTCGCCGCCGCGCGAGCCGCCGGGTACGAACTCCTGGTCGAGCGCTTCCTGTACCGCTGGACTCCGGAGCGGGGCCTCCCCGAGCGCCCCGGACGCCTGCGCTTCGGCACGGAGCCCGACGACGCCGTGTTCTTCGACGCGCTGCGCCGCATCCACTCCGCCACCCTGGACGCCCACGCGGTCAAGGCCATCGAGGAGGGCGGCCTCGACCAGGCCGCCCAGGAGGAACTCGACTTCTTCCACTGGTGTCCCTCCCCGCGGGAGTGGTGGCAGATCGCGCGCACACCGGAGGGTGACCTGGCCGGCATCCACATCCCCGCGCACAACCCCTCGGGCCCGACGATCGGCTTCATCGGCGTCATCCCTGAGCAGCGCGGTCACGGCTACGCCTACGACCTGCTCGTGGAGTGCGCCCACGTCCTCGTCGAGCAGGGCGCGGAGTTCATCAGCGGGGCCACGGACCGGGGCAACTTCCCCATGGCCGCGAACTTCGCCAAGGCCGGCTTCCCCGTCGTCAGCGAACGCGTCAACTTCCACCCGGCGGAACCGGCGGAACCGGCCTCCTAGCGGGCCGCCACACGCGGTGCGTGGCCCGGCCCGGCCCGGGGAAGGCGTGCCGGACCACGTGCCGTACCGCCTGCCGGTGCCCGCCGACCCGTGTCCGTTCAGGCGCGTCGGAGCTGAGCCAGCGTCCCGGTCAGCTCGTCGCGCAGCACCGCGCCGGCCGTCTCGGGGTCGCCGGAGACGACGGCGTCGGCGAGGGCGGTGTGGCCGGCGTCGCCGTGGTTCGGATCGTCGGTGCGCAGGTCCAGGAGGTCCACGAGATCGATGAGGCCCTGTCGGAGCGCGGGCACGAACTCGGCGAACAGGGCGGTGAGTACGGGGTTGTGCGCGGCCGCCACGACGGCCGCGTGCAGCGCGATGTCGGCGTCGACGAAGCCGGCCGTCCCCCCGTGCGCGGCCTCGCGGCGCCGCGCCAGGGCCGCCCTGATGACGGCGACGTCGTCCTCGGTGCGCCGCTCCGCCGCGAGCCGCGCGGCCTCGACCTCGATGAGCATGCGGACTTCGTACAGGTCGGTGAGGGCCGCCTGGCGCAGCCGGGTCGGCCAGTCCTCGGCCGGCTCGGTGGCCACGACGAAGACGCCGGATCCCTGGCGCGCCTGGACGAGTCCCGCTCCGGCCAGGGCGCGCAGGGCCTCCCGCACCGTCGAGCGGCCGACTCCGAGCGTCTTGGCGAGGGCCGTCTCGGCAGGCAGCTTGGTGCCGACCGGCCACTCGCCCCCCGCGATCTGCTCGCGCAGGTGCTGTGTGGCCTGTTCCACCAGGGGGCTGGGACGAAGTGCACCGAGAGGCATGGGTTCTGACCTATCAGGTTGTCTGAGGAGCTGAGGTGTGGCTAGTGTACCCGCCATGACGCTGCGCGCGCTCCTTCTCGGTCGCCGCTGCGGGGCCTGACCCGACCGGCACCCCGCAGCGGGGCCGTTCCGCGCCGGTCGCCGTCGGCCGACCGAAGGAAGTCCGGAGTCATGGAACCCCTGCGAAGCACCCCCTTCCCCACCCTGCGCACGCCCTCGGGCGCCGTCCCCGGGTCCGCGCCCGCCTGGAATCCGCAGCGCCCGAGCGCCATGCCGTACACGCGCTACCGCTCCGCGCACGACCGGGTCGCCCTGCCCCTCCAGGACCGGACCTGGCCCTCCCGGCAGCTCCTGGAGGCCCCGCTGTGGGTACCCGTCGACCTGCGCGACGGCAACCAGGCCCTCGCGGAGCCGATGGACAGCGCCCGCAAGCGCCGGATGTTCGACCTGCTGTGCGCCATGGGCTTCAAGGAGATCGAGGTCGGCTACCCCTCCGCCAGCCAGACGGACTTCGACTTCGTGCGCCACCTCGCCGAGAGCGGCGCGGTCCCCGACGACGTGACGATCTCGGTCTTCACCGCCGCCCGCGAGGACCTCGTCGACCGGACCCTCGCCTCCGTCGAAGGGCTGCCCCGCACCCTGGTCCACCTGTACACGGCCACCGCCCCCACCTGGCGCGACGTCGTCCTGGGCCGCTCCCGCGACGAACTCCACGCACTGATCCGGGAGGCCGCCACGCACCTCGCGCGGCGCGCCGCGCGACGGCCCGGCGCCGACATCCGCTTCGAGTTCTCGCCCGAGGTCTTCAACCTGACCGAACCGGACTTCGTCCTGGAGGTCTGCAACGGCCTCACCGAACTGTGGGAGGCGAGTCCCGACCGGCCGGTCGTCCACAACCTGCCGGCCACGGTGGAGATCGCCACGCCCAACGTGTACGCCGACCAGATCGAGTACATGCACCGGAACCTCGAACGCCGCGACTCCGTCATCCTCTCCGTGCACCCGCACAACGACCGCGGCACCGGCGTCGCCTGCGCCGAACTCGCCGTCCTGGCGGGCGCGCAGCGCGTCGAGGGCTGCCTCTTCGGCAACGGCGAGCGGACCGGCAACGTCGACCTGGTCACCCTCGCCCTGAACCTCCACGCGCAGGGCGTCGACCCGATGCTGGACTTCTCCGACATCGACGCCGTGCGCGAGGTGGTCGAGCACTGCACCCGCCTGCCGGTCCACCCCCGCCACCCCTACGGCGGCGACCTCGTGCACACCGCCTTCTCCGGTACGCACCAGGACGCCATCTCCAAGGGCATGGCCCACCACGCCCGGCAGGCCCGGGCACTCGGCGTCCCCGCCGAGCGGGCGCCGTGGGCGGTGCCGTACCTGCCCGTCGACCCGGGCGACCTCGGACGCACCTACGAAGAGGTGATCCGGATCAACTCGCAGTCCGGCAAGGGCGGCATCGCCCACCTGCTCCAGGCCCACCACGGCCTCGACCTGCCCAAGGCGATGCGCCCGGACTTCTCCCGCGCGGTGCAGAAGGTCACCGACGCCAGCGGCCTCGAACTCTCCCCGAAGGAACTGGGGGAGCTGTTCCACCGCACGTACCTGGCCCCCGCACTGGACGGCACGGTCACCCTGGCCTCCTGGGAGACCGGGCGGACCGGTCCCGCCACGCACGAGTTCCGCTGCACGCTGGCCGTCGACGGCACGACCCGCGCGCACCGGGGCACGGG
Source organism: Streptomyces sp. NPDC004435 (assembly GCF_042873895.1). Taxonomy (NCBI): domain Bacteria; kingdom Bacillati; phylum Actinomycetota; class Actinomycetes; order Kitasatosporales; family Streptomycetaceae; genus Streptomyces; species Streptomyces sp. NPDC004435. The sequence continues at coordinate 37,544 of NZ_JBIAMB010000011.1, forward strand.
CAACGGGCCGCTGTCGGCCCTCACCGGCGCCCTCGCCGCCGCCGGCATCGCGGTCGACATCCTCACCTACGCCGAACACGCCACCGCCACCGGCCCCGACAGCCCCGCCGTGGCCTACGCCGAGTGCCGCGTCGACGGCACCACCGTCTGGGGCGCCGGACAGGACACCTCCGTCCTCACCGCCTCCGTCCACGCCGTCATGGCCGCGGTCAACCGGGCGGGACGGGCCGGCGCGTGAGCGGGGAGACCCTGCTGCGGGTGGCCGGAGCGGACCTCGTCCGTGACGGCACCACCCTCCTCGGCGACGTGTCCCTGACCGTCCGGTCCGGCGAGCACTGGGCCCTCCTCGGCGCCAACGGCGCGGGCAAGTCCACCCTGCTCTCCCTCCTCGGAGCCCTCGTCCACCCCACCCGCGGGACGGTCGAGGTCCTGGGGGAACGGCTCGGCCGAGTGGACCTGCGGCAGCTGCGGTCGCGCGTGGGCCACGTCGACCCCCGGCACCCCCTGCGCTCGCCGCTGACCGTCCGGGACGTCGTCCTCACCGGCCTGACGAACAGCGTCGAACGCGTCCCCCGCTGGGCGCCGACGGACGAGGAGACCGCGAGGGCGGACGAACTCGTCGCGCTCCTCGGCCTCCACGACCGGCGGGAGGCGCGCTGGCCGGTGCTCTCCCAGGGGCAGCGGACCCGTACCCTCATCGCGCGCTCGCTGATGCCCCGACCCCGGCTGCTCCTGCTCGACGAGCCCGCGACCGGCCTGGACGTCGCGGGCAGGGAACAGCTCATCGACCGCCTCGACGTGCTCGCCCGCACCCGGCCCCGGCTCGCCACGGTCCTGGTCACCCATCACCTGGAGGAGCTTCCGCCGGCGACCACGCACGCGATGCTCCTGCGCGACGGCCGCCGCCTGGCCGCAGGACCGGCCGAGGAGGTCCTCACCGACGACCTCGTCAGCGCCTGCTTCGACCATCCCGTCCGGCTCACCCGCGTGGACGGCCGCTGGAACGTACGGACCAGGCAACCGGCCTCGCGGTGAGCGGGTCAGGAGCGCCGACCCGGCCCGCCGCTTCGGCGCTCCTGCCGTCGGGGGGAGGGTGCTTTCGGGCCATCGAACGCCGTGCGACCGTTTCTTGCCCCGTCTCCCCTTCGCCCAGGTGAGGTGTGGTTGCGGTGGGCGCGTCCCGGTTGCGCCGCGGGAGCACCTTCCGGCCAACATCCAGGTGATTCGGCACTCCGGACAACCAGGCGCCCGCCGCCCTCCTCTCACAGCGCGGACACAGCGAGCGCCCACACCGCGTGGGCCCCGGCGGGGCGAACCGCCCCGCCGGGTCTCGGCCGTGTCGCTTCCCCACAGCTTCCGGAGGACGAGAGAACGATGACCACGACGCGCACCAACCGGCTGCGGCGACCGCTCATCGCGGGTGCCACGGCCGTCGCCGCCATGGCCGTGACTGCCGGCTTCATGACCGCCGCGCCGGACCGGGCGACGGCCGCGACGGGGCCGAAGCTGAGTCTCATCGCGGCGACCGGGTCGGTCACGCTCACCTCGTGGAAGGAGGAGCCGGGCGTCTACCTCGACCTCGGCACCTACCTGACCGCCGAGGGCTCGCCGCTGGAGCTCAAGGTGACCCGGAAGTCCTACAAGGACCCGGTCACCATCACCCAGACCGTGTTCGAGGGCGGCAGGACGAAGGCGAAGGCCCTGCCCGCCGGCACCGTGAAGGACTTCTCCGGACTGCCCGGCTTCGCCGAGGTCACGCTCACGGACAAGAACGGCAAGGTGGTCTTCACCCGGGCGGAGAGCTTCTGCCCGAACAACGCCAGCGGCCGGGTCCGCCCCGACGCGCCCGCCACCTCCAAGTATCCGGAGAGCTGCCCCACCAACCCCTTCACCCTCGGGTCCGTGTGGGGCGTCGAGAAGGGCTGGGCGGCCAACACCTACGCCGGTTCCTACACCCAGCCGGTCAAGCTCGCCGCGGGCACCTACACGGCCAAGGTGAGGGTCGCCAAGAAGTACCGCGACCTCTTCGGCATCGCCGACAAGCCCGCGACCGTGAAGGTGACCGTCGAGGAACGCAGCTGGGAGAACGGCCGGATGGCCGCCGCCGGCGAGCACGCCGGGCACGGAGCCGCGCACCAGGCGCCCGCCGCGCACGCCGGGCACGGAGCGGGACACGCCCCGACGCCCGCGCAGGAGGGCGCGCCGGCGACGAGCGGCGCCGGCCCCTCGTACAACGTCGGCCACGGCCCCCTGAAGGCCGCGCCGCCCGCCCTCCCGTGGGCGCTGAAGCAGCAGCAGGCCGGGCGAGCCGGTCTCCAGGCCGCCGGCGACACCGCGGGGCAGACCGACGGCTCGCGCAAGGCGGCCGCCCTCGCGCCGCAGGCCAAGCGGCCCACCGGCACCCCCAGCGTCCCCGACGTCCCCAAGCCCGACCTGCGTTCGCTGCCCGCCTACGGCATCACCATCAGCGACGGCGGCTTCGAGGACATCCCCGGCAAGGACTACCTCGCCTTCAGCGCGAACGTGTGGAACGCCGGCCCCGCCCAGCTCGTCGTCGACGGCTTCCGCTCGCCCGGCAAGGCCAAGATGGACGCGTACCAGTACTTCTACGACGCCAAGGGCAAGCAGGTCGGCTACACCCCGACCGGCACCATGGAGTGGGACCCGCGCCCCGGCCACGTGCACTGGCACTTCACCGACTTCGCCAGCTACCGGCTGCTGAAGGCGGACAAGAAGGAAGCCGTCCGCAGCGGCAAGGAGGCCTTCTGCCTCGCCAACACCGACGCCGTCGACTACACGGTGAAGAACGCCAACTGGCACCCCTTCAACACCGACCTGTCCACCGCGTGCGGCCAGGAGAACTCCATCTCCGTCCGCGAGGTGCTCGACGTGGGCTCCGGTGACACCTACACCCAGGACCTCCCGGGCCAGTCCTTCGACATCACGGACCTGCCCAACGGCACCTACTACATCCAGGTGCTCGCCAACCCGGCCAAGCGCCTGAAGGAGACCAACCTCAACAACAACAGCGCCCTGCGCAAGGTCGTCCTCGGCGGCACGCCCGGCAAGCGCACCGTCACCGTCCCCGCCCACGACCTCGTGAACGCGAACTGACGGACCCGCTCCACCGCACCGGCCGAGCCGGCCCACGGGCCGGCTCGGCCGGCCGCGCGTCAGGCCGCGGCGGCGGTGACGCCGAGGGCGGCGACGATCTCCTCGTCCTCGGTGTCGCCGGTGGGCTCGAAGCCCAGGGACGCGTAGAGGCGGGCGGCGGGCGCGTTGTCCGGGTGGTAGGAGAGACGGACCTCCCGGCAGTCGGGAAGGGCCGCGAGACGCCGTATCAGCGCACGCACCGCGGCGCGGCCGACGCCCTTGCCCTGCTCCTCGGCGTTCACGATCATGCCGCCGATCCAGTGGGTGCCGTCCTCGTCGTCGTACGCCCACATGACGTGGCCCACGACCTCGTCGCCCGCGCGGACGGCGAGTGAGTTCCACAGTCCGCCCCGCAGGGAGAGCAGCAGGTAACGCGCCCCGAGAGCGGCCACGAAGCGGCGCTGGTCGTCCGCGGGGGCCACGTCGGCGACGCTCCGCCAGTTCTCGTCGGTGATCTCGTCGAGCACCACGTGGCGCCCCTGGCGGTCGGTGAGTTCCATGATCCGTTCCATGCTTTCGGTCGACATCCCCTCATGATCCACCATCCGGGGGACGAGGAATCGCGGGCGGGGACGGGACGTGTTCCGCTGGAGCGGTATGCCCTTGGGGCGAACGTCCGGTGCGAGGTGACGAGAGGGAGCGGCGGATGACCGAGGAGGCGAACGCGACCCGCGGGACGGGCCGGGGACCGGAGGCCGGTGCCCCGGGAGCGGTGGACGGAACGGCGGTCGGCGACCGCGCGGCGGGCGCGACCGATCTGCGGCGCGTCGGGATCGACCCGGACTTCTGGTACCCGGTCGCCCGGTCCGCGAGCCTGTCCAGGGGGAAGGTCCGCGCGGCCTCCTTCGCCGGCCGGCGCATCGCGCTCTACCGGGGGGACGGCGGCACCGTCTACGCCCTGGAGGACCGCTGCGCGCACCGCCAGGTGCCGCTGAGCCTGGGGGTGGTGGAGGGCGAGACGCTCCGCTGCTGCTACCACGCCTGGGCCTACCGGGGGAACGGGCGCATCTCGCAGATCCCCTACCTGCCCAAGGGCGCCCCCCGGCCACCGCGCGGGGTGCGCGCGTACCCGGTGCGCGAACGGTACGGACTCGTCTTCGTCTTCCCCGGCGACCCCGCCCTCGCGGAGGCCGCGCCGCTGCCCGTACTGCCCGAGGCGGACTCCCCGCGGCACCGGACCATGATGTTCGCGCGCACGGTGCGCTGCCACTACTCGTTCCTGCACGAGAACCTGCTCGACATGAACCACCAGTTCCTGCACCGGGGCGTCCTCGGCCGGATCCACCCCGAACTCCTCGGGTACGACACGGACCCGCGCTCCGTGGAGGCCCGGTACCTCTTCGTGCCGTCCGGCGGGCGGAAGGACCGAGGGGCGGGGCTGCTCTCCGCGGAGGGGAAGGGCGGCGCCTCGACGCCGGACGTGGTCACCATTCGCACCGCGTACCCCTACCAGACCCTCCAGGCCGTCCCCGAGACCTCGGGCACCGCCGCGTTCTCCCTGTGGGCCGCCTACGTGCCGGTGGACGCCGAACAGCGGGTCAGCCGCGTCTTCGGGCTCCTCATGATCGCGAAGCCCGCCCTCCCCGGCGCCCTCCATGTGGCGTGGCCCCTGATCCGGCGCTTCACCGAGCGCGTCTTCGCCCAGGACAGGATGGCCGTCGAGGCCGAGCAGCGGGCCTGGGACGAGCAGGGCGCCGACCTGAACCAGGAGGTCTTCCCGCTGATCCTCGACGTTCGGAAGGTGCTGCGCGAGAACGGCGTCCCGCTCGCCCCCGCGGACTCCTGGGCCACGGCCTGCGCGGACGCGGACGGGTGCGCCGACGCCGGCCGCGTCACGCCGACCTGAGGGAGGAGGCGGCACCATCGCCTCAGGGGCCTGAGGAGCGCCAAGAGGCTCAGGAACCGCTGGGCGCCTCCGCGCCCGTGACCGTCGGCGAGGAAGCGGACGGGGCCAGGAGACGCGGTGCGGCCGAGCCGTCGGCGGCGACGGACCAGACCCCGCCGCCGCGGCCGTACGCGAGGGTCCTCGCGTCGGTCCACAGGGCCTGGTCGTCCACGCCGTGCGGCTCGGCGACCGGGTGCTCGCGGCGGGTGGCGAGGTCGTACACGTACAACCGCCATGGTTCGCGCGGTCCTTCGGACACCCGCTTCTTGAACGCGATCCGGCTGCCGTCGGGGGAGAGCGACGGGCATTCGACGTTCTCGCGCAGCGCCCGGGCCGACCAGGCGGCCATGTCGCCCTCGACGAGGTGGGTGCGGCCGTCGGTGGAGACGGTGGCGTAGAAGCGGTTGTCGTCGGCGGCGAAGCTGACGCCCCAGTAGTTGACGTCGGGTGCGTGGTACCGGCGTCCGCCGAGGGTCAGCGGGATCTGCTCCATGTTCTTCACCAGGTACCCGGTGCGCAGGTCGAGGACGGACGTGCGGGTGGAGAAGGAGGAGCGGGCGTAGGAGTCGCCGGTCGTGAACATGGTCCAGGCGAGCATGTCGCCCGAGGCGGAGACCCGGGCCCGGCTGGGGATGCCCGGCAGGCTCATGCGGCGCACCTCGCGCAGCTCCCGGTCGAGCACGACGACGTACGAGCGGGCCGGGACGCCGGGCCTGCGGCGGAGGCACAGCGCGGTGTCCCCGGCCGCGTGGAAGCGGTCGCAGACCGGACCGCCCGCCACCCGCCCGCCGGGCGCGGACGGGTCGGCGCGCGCGACGCGACCGGTCGCCGTGTCCCGCACGTACAGGGCGCTCCCGGTGAGGGCGAAGCCGGGGTCGGCGGTGCCGTCGCTCACGGCGTCGCGGCCCGAGGCCGCGCGCAGGGTGTAGGCGGTGGCCCCGCCGCCGAGCAGCAGGAGCGCGAGGACGAGGATCCAGACGCGGGTACGGGTGGAGGCGCCGGTCGGGACGGGCATGGGTCAGGGGGTCCTCTCGGAAGGCATGGGAGGCTCGGTGGGCTCGGTGGGCTCGGTGGGCTCGGTGGGTTCGGAGGGTTCGGAGGGAGTGGAGGGGGCGGGCGCGGTCGGGCCGGTGCGGGCCGTGGTCGCGCCGGGAAGGAGGCGCGCGGCGCAGCAGACGGCGGCGGCGAGGGCGAGGAGAGCCGCGGTGAGAGCGGTCTCCGGGCCGCTCGCCGTCCACAGGGCGCCGAAGGCGACGGCGGAGCCGAGCCGGGCGAGCGCCTGCGCGGTCTGGACGAGGGCGAGCCCGCCGGCCTGCCGGCCCTCGGTCAGATAGGGGCCGGTCAGGGCCATCAGGACGCCGTCGGTCGCGGCGTAGAACACGCCGAGCAGGACGAGGACGCCCAGCAGGACGGCCAGGTCGGGCAGCGGGGTCAGCAGCAGGCCGTAGGCGAGGAGGAGGGCCCCGTGTCCGTACAGGAGCGGCCGGCGCCGCCCGAGGCGGTCGGCCAGTCGGCCGGCGGGGACGGCGAGCAGCAGGAAGACCGTGGCCGCGCCCAGCGGGAGGAAGGGGAACCAGGTGGCGTCGAAGGCGAGCCGGCGCTGGAGCAGCAGGTAGAGGAAGGAGTCGCCGATGGTGGCCGCGCCGAGGAGCGCGGCGCACAGCACGATCCGCCGGTAGCCGGGCGAGCGCAGACCGGCGAACAGCCCGCCCCGCGCGCGCGTGGCGGGGAGGGGCCCGCGCGCGCGAAGCGCGGCGGCGCTGCCGCGGCCGGGCACGAACAGCAGCCACAGCACGACGCCGAAGGCGCCGACACAGAAGCTGACGGCGAAGACGGCGTCGTACGCGTCGGCCGTCAGCCACAGCAGGGCGAAGGCGGCCAGCGGTCCGAGGAGGGCACCGACGGTGTCCATGGCCCGGTGGGTGCCGAAGGAGCGGCCCAGCTCCTCGGGCGCGCTGTGGAGGGTGATGAGGGCGTCGCGCGGAGCGGTGCGCACCCCTTTGCCGAGCCGGTCGGCGCCGATGGCACAGGCGATCCACCCGGTCGACCCGCCCGCGAGGAGCAGGCCGAGCCGGGAGAGGGCGGACAGGGCGTAGCCGGCGCCGCCGACCGCCTTGTGCCGTCCGCCGCGGTCGGCGGTGGCGCCGCCCAGGAGCCGTACGAGGGCGGTGGCGCCGGTGGACAGACCGTCGAGCAGTCCGAACTGGAGGGGGGAGAGGCCGAGTCCGAGGACCAGGTACAGCGGCAGGACGGCGGTCACCATCTCCGAGGAGACGTCGGTGACGAGGCTGACCGTGCCGAGCGCGAGGACGGTGCCGGGGACGCGCCGCCGGACCCCCGAGGGGGCGGGCGGCGCGTCGGGGCGACCGGTGGTCGCGAGGTACATCAGTGGCAGGTGTAGGTCGGGGCGGAGTCCTTGACCCGGTCGTCGGTGCCGACGTACTGCCAGGTGTAGGTGGTGTCCGTGAGGTCGAGCTTCAGGACCCCGTAGGTGCCGCTGATCCGCTTCTGGCTGTGGGGCTGGACGGTCTCGATGTCGTACGGTTCCGCGCCGCCCATGCCGCCGACGATCTCGACGATGCCGTCGGCGGTGGCCCGCCCGTCGGCGTCCTGCGGGGCGAAGCGCTCGTAGTGGTGGTCGTGGCCGTTGAGGACGAGGTCGGTCCCGGCGGCGTGGAGGATCTTCCAGACGGGCCGGGAGACCGGGTCGTTGCCGTGGCCGCCGGAGGAGTACAGCGGGTGGTGGAAGTAGGCGGCGACGCACCCCTTGGTGGTGCGGGCGAGGTCGTCCTTGAGCCACTGGATCTGCGTCGGGTCGTCGAAGGAGTTGGAGTCGAGGGCGACGAAGTGCCAGTTGCCGTGGTCGTAGCTGTAGTACGGCTTGCCCTGCGGGTAGGCGATCGAGCCGAAGTACGCCTTGTAGCCGGCGAGCGACCCCGCCGGGTCGTAGGTCTCGTGATTGCCGGGCACGGGCCGGGTCTTCGCCTTGAACGCGCCCCAGGACTTGTCGTAGTAGGCGCGGAAGTCGGAGAGCAGGGCGTCGTCGTACTGGTTGTCGCCCATCGTCAGGTAGAAGGACGGGGCGATCCGCTGGGCCAGCGCCGCCGTCTTCGGGTGGGCGCAGGAGCTGCTGGAGGCCGTGCACTGGGCGGCGATGTCGCCGGCCGCGACGACCGTGAAGGCGCCGGTGGGCGGGGGAGTGGTCGAGGCGGTGCCGTAGACCTCCACCGTGTAGAGCGAGTAGCCGTACGGGGTGCCGCGGGCGGTGCCGTACACGCGCAGGTGGCGGCCGGTCCCGGTCAGCCCGGTCCAGTCGTCGGTGCCGCCGTTCCCGGCGGTCTCGGTGGCGAGGCGCGTCCAGTTCGTGCCGTCGGACGAGATCTCGACGCGGTACGCCTTGGCGTGGGCGGCCTCCCAGACGAGCTTGACGCGGGAGACGGTCGCGTCGGGGCCGAGGTCGACCCTGATCCACTGCGGGTCGACGCCTTCGGCACTGGCCCAGCGGGTGGTGGAGACGCCGTCGAAGGCCTTCTCCGGTCCGAAGGTGCCGTCCTCGACGGACGACGAGGTGGCCGGACGGCCCTGCGAGATCAGCGAGTCGGCGGCGGCCCGGGCGCCGGCCCGGTCGGGGAGGGCGAGGAGGAGCCCGCCGACGAGCATCAGCACGGCGGCGAGGACGAGGGACAGCGAGGTGGGGGAGGTGAGGGACGTGGTGCGGCGAGGTGGGGTGGATGCGAACGGACGCATGCCTGGACTCCCTGGCCTGAGGGGGCGAGAGCTGGACACCGGCACGGCGCACCACGGCACGGGCGGGGTGGTGCGCGGCGGCCGGGTCAGAGCTCTCGCTGAGCGCGTCACGTCCCCGTGGGGCCGCCGCGCCGAGCCGCTGCGGGGATGCTATCGGACAGTAAGGTTTACTACCAGATGCCGGCGGGCGGTGCGGACGGCGAACGACGCTCCCCTCAGGACGTGTTGGGGCACCTCCTCGCACCGTCCGGTTGTCAGTGGGGGGTGCGAGACTCGGCCCATGAACCGTCATGACCCGAAGGCAGACCTGCACCGCTACCTCAGGGCGGCCCGCGAGGCCGTCGTCTGGAAGACCGAAGGGCTCTCCGAGTACGACGTACGCCGCCCGCTCACCTCGACGGGGACCAACCTCCTCGGTCTGGTCAAGCACCTGGCGAGTGGCGAACTCTCCTACTTCGGGCCGGTCTTCGGCCGCCCGCACGGCGAGGCCCTGCCCTGGTACGACGACGGCGCCGAGCCGAACGCCGACATGTGGGCCACCGCGGACGAGCCCCGGGACCGGATCCTGGACCTGTACCGCCGCTCCTGGGCCCACGCCGACGCGACGATAGAAACCCTGCCGCTCGACGCGACGGGCCACGTCCCCTGGTGGGGGGAGCAGGGCGAGGAGGTCACCCTCCAGCGCGTCCTGCTCCACGTGACGGCCGAGGCGTACCGGCACGCCGGCCACGCCGACATCGTCCGCGAACTGATCGACGGCAGCGCCGGCATGCGCCCGGCCGACAGCAACATGCCGGACGCCGGGGAGAGCTGGTACGGGGAGTACCGCGACCGCCTGGAGAAGCACGCCCGCCGGGCCCACGACCGCACCGGCGCCGCCGGGGGCTGACCCTCCTGCTCACGGGGAGGCCGCCCGGAGGAGGGTCTCCGCCGCGGCGGTGCGGGCGTAGAGGACGGCCCGGCCCGCGCGGTGGGCGCTGACGAGGCCGGCGGTGCGGAGCGCGGTCAGACACTGCGAGACCCCGGCCGCCGACTGCCCCGTACGACGGGCCAGTTCGGTGGTGGAGGCCGGGGCGTCCAGTTCGACGAGCAGCAGGGTCCGCGAGCGGCCCAGGACGGGCGCGAGGGCGGCGGCCCCGACGGCCGGCCGCGCCTGCCACAGGGTGCCGGTGCCACGGGCCGGATAGGCGAGTTGGGGCGGGTCCGGCGGGCGCACCCGTGTGCGCAGGCCGGGGCCGGTGAACACCGAGGGGATGAGCAGCAGCCCCGCGCCACTGGACTCGCGGGGCATGTCCCGCTTCCTCCGCTCCAGCCTGAGCGTGTCGTCGACCCAGCTCACCGAGGTGTGCAGGTCGTTGAGGAGACGGCCCGCTCCGTGCTCCGCGATCGTGCGGGCCCGATGGAGCAGGTCCGCGTCGAGCACGGCCCTGATCCGCGCCCAGTAGGGAGCCAGTGCCAGCTCCCAGTACGTCTCGACCTCCCGTGCCAGCCTGGCCAGGTGGGCGGGCGGGTCGGCGTGCAGCCGCGACAGACGCGGGCCGAGGCGCCCCTGGTGACGGGCGAGATGATCGAGGTCCTGCCGCACCCGGTCGGCGGGGGAGTCCGTGATGGCCTCCCACTCCGCCGCCGGCGCGGGGGCGGGCCCGGCGGGCGCCGGGTTCAGGAAGTCGGGGACGTAGCCGGAGGACCCGACCAGCTCCGCGAGCCAGCCCCGGTCGAGACCCGCGGCCCGCAGACGAGGACGCACCTGCTCGGCCCAGGGCCCGTGGACAGGGTGCGAGGCCCCCGACGTCAGCAGCCGGAAGCTGGGGACGACCTCCCACGAGGGCGAGACCACGAACCGCACCTGGGCGAGATCGCTCGCTGTGAAAGCCAGTTCCGCCACTCCGACCCCCCGACGGATTCGCGCATGAGTGAAACAATGGCCTCGCAGGCTACCGCGAACCGATCATCACGCCATGACCTCACCCCTCATCACCGCCTCGGCGGCGGGCACCTGGAAGCTCGGCGACCGCACGGTCAACCGGATCGGCTTCGGAACGATGCGCCTCACCCAGCACGGCGAGGCACTCACACCGGGCGCTGTCCCGCGCGACCGCGACCAGGCCGTCAAGGTGCTGCGCCGCGCGGTCGAGCTCGGCGTGAACCACATCGACACCGCCGCGTTCTACTTCTCCCCGCTGCGCTCCGCGAACGAGCTGATCAACCGGGCCCTGGGCCCCTACCCCGACGACCTCGTGATCGTCACCAAGGTCGGACCCGGGCGCGACCCCTCCGGTGAATGGACGGCGCACGCCACCCCCGGGCAGCTCCGCGGCCAGGTCGAGGAGAACCTGCGTCAGCTCGGACGCGACCACCTGGACGTGGTGAACCTGCGGGTCGTCGGTGCCGCCTCGGTCGCCGAACGCTTCGGCGCGCTCGCCGAACTCCGCGACGCCGGACTCGTCCGCCACCTGGGCCTCTCCAACATCCAGCCGCACCACCTCGCCGAGGCCCAGGCCATCGCACCCGTGGTCTGCGTCCAGAACATGTACGGCGTCGGAGCCTCGCCCGAGCAGGCGGAGTTGCTGCGCCTCTGCGGCGAGCAGGGCATCGCCTACGTGCCGTTCTACGCGATCGCGGGCCAGGGGCGAACGGCGGGCGCGACCGCCGGCGAGAGCGACGAGGTCCGGGCCGTCGCCCGAGCCCACGGCGTGAGCACCGCCCAGGTGCGGCTGGCCTGGACCCTGCACCGGGGCCCACACGTCCTGGCCATCCCCGGCACCGGCGACCTCGGTCATCTCGCGGAGAACGTGGCGGCCGGCTCGCTCCGCCTCTCCCCGGAGGAACTGACCGCCCTGGACTCGGTCCGGCGGACAGCCACGTGACCCGGCCACGGCGGTGACACGGCGCACCCCACCACGGCGCACCCCGCCACGGCGCACCCGGGAGCCGGCGCGGCGTCAACTCCCGTCCGTCAGCGCTCGGTCGAGAACGCCCTCCAGGCGCGCTCCCGACCGATCCGCGCCCCGGCGCCCCCGCTTCGCGCCCGCCGACGCCCGCTCCAGCCGCAGCCGTGCCGTGCGCCCGCGCAGGGTCAGCGTCATCAACTGGTTGCCGAACCACGGGCCGCCGGCGCGCTCCCACCGGACCGTCGGCCTCACGAGCCGTCCGTGACGGGCCAGGAGATGGCCGAAGAGCTTGGCCGGCCGGCTCCAGCCGAGCAGGAATCCGGCCCGCATCGTGGCGGGGACCGAGTTGTGGAGGGGCGAGCAGGTGAACTGGAGGACGCGGGAGCGCGGTTGCTGTCCGGCCGGCCAGACGGGCTCCGCGACGTACGCGTGGTGCACGTCGCCGGAGAGGACGCAGACCGTCGCCGGGGCGTGGGCGTGCCGTCCCACCTCGGCGACCGTGTCCGTCAGCCGCGCGAACGAGGAGGGGAACGCCGGCCAGTGCTCCAGGTCCGCACGCCGGCGCAGCCACTCGCCGAAGCGCGCCCAGCGGGGCCCGCGCTCACCGCGGCAGAGCGCCGCGTGCCAGCCCTCCGCGAAGTGGACCATCGGGGGCAGCAGCCACGGGAGCGAGGTCCCGACCAGCAGATGGTCGACCGCGGCGAGGTCGTCGAACGCCTGCGTCCGCAGCCAGGCGGCCTCCTCCGCGTCCAGCATCGCCCGGCGCCGCTCCTCCAGGACCCGAGCGGCACGGGTGTCGACCATGAGCAGCCGGGTGCGCCCGAAGTCCCTGCGGTAGCTCCAGCGCGCCGCCGCCGGGTCGGCCTCCGCGCGCTCCGCGAAGGCCCGCAACACCTCCGTGCCGTCACCGGCGGCCAGGACCGCCGCGTACACCTCGTCCTCGGCGAGCTCGGCGGGGGAGAGGTTCCCGAGGTGCTGGTAGACCCAGTACGACATCAGGCCGCCGATGATCCGCTCGTGCCACCAGGGCGTCGCGCGCATCTCGGCCACCCAGGCGGCGCTCGTGTTCCAGTCGTCGATCACGTCGTGGTCGTCGAAGATCATGCAGCTGGGCACGGTCGCGAGCAGCCACCTCAACCCGGGGTCGCCCCAGGACTCGTCGTAGAGCCGGGTGTACTCCTCGTAGTCGGCCACCTGATCCGGCGGGGCGGCGGAACCGGTGCCGGCCGCCCGCCGGTGCCGGGCGATCCAGGCGCGCGTCCCGGCCGACGTCTCGTCCGCGTACACCTGATCGCCGAGGAGGAGCAGCACGTCCGGGCGCTCGGCCTCGGGGTCGGCCGCGAGCCGGGCGGAGAGGGTGTCCAGGACGTCGGGCCCCACCGGATCCGACCTGCCCGCGGCGGGTGCCGCCCACCGGCACGAGCCGAAGGCGACCACCGCGTCCGTGGCCGGGACCGGCGGCGTGCGGAGGGTGCTGGGCGGCAGGGGCGAGTCCGCGAGGGGCCACACCCGCTCGCCGTCGAGCAGCACCTCGTACGGCGTGGTGGTCCCGGGGGTGAGCCCGGTGACGACGACCAGGGCGTAGTGATGGCCCGCGACGCCGAAGGTCGGAGCCGAACCCCCGGCGCCGTCGGGGCACAGGAGCTCCACCGTGCACGCCGTGTCGGTCTCGACCCACACGGTCGCGCTCGTGCCCGACCCCCAGTCCACGTACCGCAGGAGGGGTCCCAGCCTCAGACGGGCCATCGCGATCCCCCTTCAGGCGCTCCTCACGCTACGGAACGGACGGCCGGGACGCTACCGAGACGACGCCGACCGCCCTGACCCCTCCGGCGCCGATGACGGGTCGCGTGTGTCACGCGGGCTCGACGGGCAGCCAGAGCTCGCACGTCGCGGTGGTGAAGTCGTCCGCGCGTTCGAGGACCGCGACGATCGAGGGGCCCTGCCGCAGCCGCCACGGGTTGGAGGGGAACCACTCGGTCGCGGTCGCCGCCCAGGCCCTCTGCAGGGCCTGCGGATGGGGCCCGCTGGTGCGGAAGACCGCACACCGGCCGGCCGGCACCTCGATCGCGTCCAGCCCGTCCGGCACGGGCGTCTCTCCCTCCAGGGCGACACCGTGGAGGTAGGTCAGCTCGCTGCCCTCCGCGGCGTCGGGGTCGACGTCGTCGGTGACCTGGAGCAAGCCCTCCGGCTGTGTGTCGCCCAGCGACTTCAGCCGCAGGTGCTCCTCCGGCGGCAGCGCGGCGATGTGCCGGACGATGTGCGGGTTGACGCCCTCATGGATGAGCGGTACCCGGGCCGAGTGTCCGACCAGGCGGAACGCGGGGCGGTCGACGAGGCGGGTGTCCATGGGGATGCTCCCTTCGACGGTCAGGCGGAACCTGAGCTGCGGTTGTGTACGCAAGGGGCCTCCGTCGCGGCGTACGTCACCGGGACCGGCGCCGTGCACGGACCGGAACGCGCGGGCGAACGCCTCGCCCGACCCGTATCCGTGCCGGACGGCGACGGTCAGCAGATCGTCCTCGCCCCGGACGACGTCGCCGGCGGCGACGGTCATGCGCCGCCGGCGTACGTACTCCGACAGCGGCATGCCGGCCAGCGACGAGAACATCCGGCGCAGGTGGTACTCGGTCGTGCCGAGCGATCTGGCCAGCGCGTCGACGTCGAGCTCCTCGGAGAGGTGCTCCTCGACGAGATCCACGAGCCGGTTGAGTGCCGAGATCATGCGGCCTCCTTTCGACTCCCACCCTGGCACCGGGCCCCGGGCCCGCACCCGATCGCCGCGGTCCGATCCGATCAGGTGCGGACCCGTCCCGGGCGGGCGCGGGTGCCGGACCTCAGCCCAGCAGGTCCCCGGCGCGCAGCACCTCGGGCGGGACGCGCCAGGCGTCGACCAGGTCGACGGCGTGCGGCCGGATGCCGCGGCAGAGGCCGTTGACCTCGCGGGTGATCGCCTTGGACCGCTGGACGGTCAGCCGCCCGTGCTCCATGAACCACGCCCGGTCCGCCTCGATCGTGGACAGCGCGAACAGGTCGCACAGCGGCTTGAGCGCGAGCTTGTCGCCGCCGTCGGGCAGGGCCCGGCACGCGTCGACGAACGCTTCGAGGACCAGCCGCTCGGCGTGGGCGTGGGCGAGCGCGATCACATGGTCCTGGACCTGGGAGAAGACGGCGCCGGGATCGCGCTTCTGGTCGATGCCGCGCTTGAGCCGGCGCGCCAGCCCGGCCAGCATGTGCTCCTCGCGGTAGCGCAGCATGGCGAGCTGGTACTCCGAGTCGAGCAGCCCCGCCTCCTGATCCCACGCGTCGCCGCCGGGCAGCAGGTCGCGGACCCGCTCCAGGAGCTTGTGGACGGACGCCTTCTCGATCACCGTCTCGACGGCGAGCCCGGTGACGTACCGGACCACGCCCAGTTGGTCCAGGTCCTCGAACTCGCCGGCGTGGTCGGTGAGCAGGCCCTTCGCCACGAGCTGGAGCAGCACGTGGTTGTCGCCCTCGAAGGTGGTGAAGACGTCGCTGTCGGCCTTGAGCGCGGCGAAGCGGTTCGCCGCGAGATAGCCCGCGCCGCCGCAGGCCTCGCGGCACTCCTGCACGGTCCGGGTGGCGTGCCAGGTGCCGAGCGCCTTCGTGGCGGCGGCCCTCGACTCCAGCCTGCGCCGCGCCCGCGGATCGTCCTCGTGGCCGGAGAACACGTCGTGCAGCTGTCCGCGGACGACGTCCTGGGCGAAGTGCAGCGCGTACGTACGGGCCAGCAGCGGCAGCAACCGGCGCTGGTGCAGCCCGTAGTCCAGGAGGAGCTGCTCGTCCGAGCCCGCCGACGTCTCGAACTGGCGCCTTCGCACGCCGTACTTGACGGCGATCGTCAGCGCGACCTTGGCCACGCTCACGCCGGCACCGCCCACGCAGACCCGCCCCTGCACGAGCGTGCCGAGCATCGTGAAGAAGCGCCGGTCGGGGTTGTCGATGGAGCTGACGTAGGTGCCGTCGGGCGTGACGTCGGCGAAGCGGTTGAGCAGCGCCTCGCGCGGCACCCGGACCCCGTCGAAGCGGATCCGGCCGTTGTCGACGCCGTTGAGGCCCATCTTGAGCCCGTCGTCCTCGATCTCGACGCCCGGAAGGACCCGCCCCCCTGACCTGAGCGGCACGAGGAGCGCGTGCACCCCGCGGGACTCGCCGCCCGCCTCCAGCTGGGCGAAGACGACCGCCAGCTCGGCGTGACGGGCCGCGTTCCCGATGTAGTCCTTGCGGGCGGCGTCGCCCGTGGTCGTGACGACGAACTCCCCGGCCTCGGGGTCGTACCGGGCGACCGTGCCGAGCGCCTGGACGTTGGAGCCGTGCCCGGTCTCGGTCATCGCGAAGCAGCCCAGGAGCCGCCCGGCGACCAGATCCGGCAGGTACGCGTCGTGGTGGCGCTCCGTGCCGAGGTGCAGGATCGCGCCGCCGAAAAGACCGAACTGCACGCCGCTCTTGACCAGCACCGACAGGTCGCCGAAGGCGAGGGTCTCGAACGCGGCGACGGAGGCGCCGACGTCACCGCCGCCGCCGTACTCCACGGGGAAGCCCATCCCGGGCTGCCCGGTGGCGGCCAGCTCGACGACGATGTCGCGGACCCGTTCACGGAACGCGTCCGTGTCCAGCCGCTCGGCGTCCTCCAGCACGGAGGCGTGGGCCACCAGATCGGTGCGGACGAGGTCGCGGATCCCGGCGTACCCGCCGTCGAGGAGACCCGCCAGGGCGTCGACGTCGATCTCCGGCCGGGGTGAGCCGCTGGTCGCGGCGGAAGGATCATCGGGTGCCATGGCCCTCGGATACCCCGGCCGAAGGGGATCAACCGGCGGTGATCGTGTGACGAAGCGAACCCCGGGCGGCGTACGCCAGGCCCGCACGGGCCGCGGTGTTCCTGTTCAGGACTCCGAGCGGCAGCACCGGCCGCCGTGCTCCCGGTCAGGACTCCGAGCGGCAGCACGGGCCGCGGTGCTCCCGTTCAGGACTCCGAGCGGCGCCTCCACAAGCGGCTCCGGCGCGGCCCAGCGGGGAGGCGGCGCAACAGGTCCGCGGCCTGCGGGTCGCCCGCGTCGGCGGCCCGGCGCAGCCAGCGCAGCGCCTCGTCGGGGCGGCCCAGGGCGGTGGTGAGCCCGTAGAGGTTCATCATCGCGTCGACGTCGCCGTTCTCGCCCGCGCGCACGAGCCACGGTTCGGCGTCCCGCGGGCGGCCCTGCTCCAGCAGCAGGGCGCCCAGCACGCCGGCCGGTCTGATCGGGTCCCGCTCGGCCACGCGCCGCAGCAGCCGTTCGGCCTCCTGCCGGTCACCGGGCCGGCCGGTCCGGCCGAGGAACAGGGCGAGGTCGAGGACGTCGGTGTCGCGCCCGCCCTCGGCGGCCCGCCGCATGTACGGTTCCGCGCCGGCGAGGTCACCGGCGTCGGCCAGCCGGCGCCCCACCTTCCCGCTCGCCTCGGGAAGCCCTGCGTCCGCCGCGCTCCGGTACCAGCGTCCGGCCTCCTCGTCACGGCCCAGTCGTTCCAGCGCCAGTGCCAGCATATGGGCGGGGCGCGGCCCCACCCCGGCCTCGTGGGCGCGCAGCAGCCACCGCTCGGCCTCCCCCGGACGGTCCTCGTTCAGGAGCAGGATGCCCAGGTTGAAAGCGCCGTGCACGTCGCCGGCGGCCGCCGCGTCACCGAGGCACCGCTCGGCCTCCTCCTTGCGGCCTGCGTCGTACAGCAGCGCCCCCAGGGCGGCGAGCGCGGGGGCCACGCCCTCGCTCGCGGCCCGCCGGTACCACCGCTCCGCCTCGCTCGCGCGTCCCTGTCGTTCGAGCACCCCGCCGAGGCGCACCATGGCCGCCAGGTCCCCGTCCTCCGCGTCCGCGCGGTACCCCGGCTCCTGCTCGGGCGCGAACTCCGGGAAGGTGCTCCGCCCGTCGGGTCCCGGCACCCCGTCCTCGATCGCCCGCCGGTGGGCGCGCATCCGGGCGAGCGTGTGCGGCGGGACGCCGTCGGTGACGGCCGCGCCCCGCTCCGCGATCCCCAGGTAGTCGCGTGCCTCGCCCCGTTCGCCGAGGGCCAGGTGGGAGGCCGTGATGTTGACGGCCGCCCGGATCGTGGCCGGGTGCCGCCGGCCGAACGCCTGGGTCTGGATCACCAGGTTGTGCTGGTCCAGCGTCAGCGCCTCCCGGTGCCGACCCACCTGGCGCAGCGCCTGGGCCGTGCTGTCCATCACGTCACCGGTGCGCGGATGGGAGGTGCCGTGGACCGCAGGGGCGCGGTCGAGCGCTCGCAGACCGCACGCGGCGGCCTCCTCGTACCGCCGGGCGAACAGGTAGTTCACGTGCAGGCCCTCAAGGATGTCGTACAGGTGCGCGCTGTCCGGTCCGAGTAGCCGCTCGCCCGCCGCGAGCGCCTCCTCCAGCTTCGACAGCGCCCGCTCGGAGCGTCCGGCCCTGCTCAGCTCGACGCCCTCCTCGTAGGGCAGCCACATCTCGGCGAGGTGCGGATCGCGCTCGGAAGGTCTCATGGCCGCTTGCCCCCGTCTCCGGTGAAGTGTCGCTCGGTCCTCTTCACGAACGCCGCCGCGGGTCCGAACTCTGCCCGCTGTTCACCGAGTTCGGCGAAGCCCGGGTGGGCGCGCAGCAACTGCCGCCGCTGTTCGAGGCATAGGACGAGATCGAGGGCGGCCGCGCCCGGGCCGGTGTCCCCGCCGTCGAGTTCCCGGTGGGCGCGCGCGGCCCGGCGCGCCAGCCCCAGCGCCGCCTCGTGCTCCCCGAGATGGCGGCGGGTGCGGGCGAGGACCTCCAGCTGCTCGGCCAGCCGGTGGGCGAGGCGCGCGTACAGCGGGGCGAAGCCGCTCTCGTACGCGAGCTCAAGGCCCTCGTACCAGCGGTCGAAGGCCGCGGGTACGCCACCGGGCAACGCGATCCGTACGTTCCCCTCCTGGAGCAGCCCCCGGGTCACACCGAACAGGTCGGCCACCGACCGGGACAGCTCCACGGCGCTCCGGTAGCTGACGGCGGCCGCGGCGAGGTCCCCGAGCATCCGGTCCGACTCGCCGAGGTCGGACAGCGCGTCCGCTTCCAGCCTGCGATCCCCGGCCGCGCGCGCCCAGGCCAGCGCCCGCTCCACATGGGGCCGGGCGTCCCGCGGGCGCCGCGCGTCGAGGAGCGACCGGGCCAGGGTGAGCCGGGCCAGGGTGAGGCCGGAGCCGTCCTCGTCCCCGTCCCCCTCCAGGAGCCGTACGGCCTCCTCCGCGTCGGCCCGTGCCTCGTCCGGCCGCCCCATGCCGCCGTGGGCGTGCGCCCGGCTGCTCAGGAGGCTGCTCAGGAGGCTGCTCAGGGCCCGCGGCTCGCCGGCCTCGCGCAGCAGCGCGACCCCGCGGTCCAGGCAGCTCAGCGCCTCGCCCCGCCGTCCGGCCGTCAGCAGGCTCACTCCGATGCGCTCCCACAGCTCGGCCTGCAGGAGGACGTCGCCGGCGGTCCGCGCGTGTCCGAGGGCCTCGCGGTAGTGATGCCCGGCCCGGACGTGGTCCCCGATGGCGTGGGCCGAGACACCGAACTCAAAGGCCGCGTGGGCCCGTTCGATCGGACTCGGCGCGCGGACCGCGCTCCCGGAGTCCGTACCGCCGCTCCCGTGGGACGGGTCGGGCCCTCCGGGGCCGGCGGCCTGGATCCAGGCGTCCGTGAGGGCCCGCTCCACCTCGTCCCACGACGCCGGCCGTCCGGCGGGGTCGGTCGCCAGGCAGCGGGCCAACAGGGAACGCAGGGCCGGCGGCCACGACTCCGGCAGGGGGACCAGGGCGGCCTGGCCGCTGATGTGCGCTCCGCACAGCTCCCAGACGTTCGCCCCGGAGACCACCGTACGGCCCGTCAGCAGCTCGTGGACGATGGCCCCGAAGGCGTAGACGTCGGTGCGGAGGTCGACGCGGCGGCCGGGCTCCCACTGCTCGGGGGCCATGTAGTACGGCGTGCCCGCTCCGTCCGCCCACCGGGGGTCGTGGAGCAGCACCTCGGCGCCGATGGACCGGTAGGCCACCGCGATCCCGAAGTCGGTGACCTTCGCCGTCCCGTCCTCGGTGATCAGGATGTTGCCCGGTTTCAGGTCGCGGTGGACGAACCCGTGCACGGCGCGCGCCGTGTGTCCCATGCCGCGGGCGACGTCCAGCGCGTAGCCGAGCGCCTCGGCGAGCGGGAGCGGCCCGTCGCGGCGGGCGCGGGCCGCGAGCGAGGCGTCGTCGTACCCCGGGGCGGCGGCCACGAACTCGAGGACCAGATACGGCAGGTCGTCCGGCCCGTCCCGGAAGAGCCGTTCCACGGTGACGATGTGTGGGTGGGCGGGAATCCTGGACCACAGCGTGGCCTCCTGGAGGAAGCCGCGCCGCAGCTCGATGTCGCCCTCCTTGCCCGGGAGCAGCGTCTTGACCGCGACCGGCCGGTCGTCGGAGAGATCGCGGCAGAGGCAGACGACTCCCATCCCGCCCCGTAACACCCGCCCCACGAGGTAGCGCCCGGCCAGGACGTCGCCCGCCGCCGGAAGCCCCTCCGTGCCTTGCGGGTCCCTCTCCGCCATGCCCCACCCCGCTCTGCCCGGACGGTCGTGTCAGCCGATGTGTGGACGAGCGGCGGGGTCGGGACGGTTCCCGGGGCGCTCCGCGCGGGGCGTTCCGCAAGGGCCCTGACCCGATGAGTGTACGAACGTACCTTCAAGGGTGTACGGTCGTACGCATGCCAACCGACTACTTCGCGGGAGACTCCCGCACCCAGCTGGAGCGCATGCTCGCCGGCGACCTCTACATCGCCGACGACCCGCAGATCGCCGAGCGGCAGCGGCACGCGATGCGCCTCGCCGCGCGCTACCAGGCGCTCTTCGTGGACGGGCCCGAAGAGGCCCGCTCGGTCCTCGGGGAACTGCTCGGTGCCGTCGGGGAGGAGGTCGAGGTGCGTCCGCCGCTGTACGTCGACTACGGCAGCAACATCACCATCGGGGCGCGCACGTTCGTGAACTACCACCTGACGGCGCTGGACGTCGCCGCGATCACGATCGGCGAGGACTGCCAGATCGGGCCGAACGTCCAGCTCCTCACGCCCACCCACCCCCTGGAGCCCCAGCCCCGGCGCGACAAGCTGGAGGCCGCCCGGCCCATCACCCTGGGGAACAACGTGTGGCTCGGCGGCGGCGTCATCGTCTGCCCCGGTGTCACCATCGGCGACAACAGCGTCATCGGCGCCGGGGCGGTCGTCACCAAGGACATCCCCGCGAACGTCGTCGCGGTCGGCAACCCCGCCCGCCCCGTCCGCGACCTCTGACGGCGCGCCCGCCATGGCCACCGGACGCACCGACCCCCAGCGGCGCGAACGCATCCTCGCCGCCACCCTGGACCACATCGCGGCCGAGGGGGTCGCCGGCGTCTCCCACCGGAAGATCGCCGCACGCGCCGGGGTGCCGCTCGGCTCGATGACGTACCACTTCACCGGCATCGACGACCTGCTCCGCGAAGCCTTCACCCGCTTCGCCGACCACATCGTCACCGTCTTCGACGAGCACCTCGGCGGCGTGGACGACCCGGAACAGGCGCGAGAGGCCCTCACCGCCCTCGTCCACGCCCTCTCCGAGGGGCCCAGGCGCGACCTCGTGCTGACCCAGGAGCTCTACACCCTCGCCGCCCGCCGCCCCGAGTACCGCGCCCTCACCCAGGCGTGGATGGCCCGCAGCCGCCACCTCCTGGAGCGGCACTTCGACCCCGGGACGGCCCGTCAGCTCGACGCCCTCATCGAGGGCCTGACCCTCCACCGGGCCCTCGACCCCGAGCCCCACGACCGCGACCTGACGCACGAGGCGATCCGCCGCATCACCACGACCGCCTGACCGGCGGCCGCACCGACCGCCTGCGAGGGCGCGCACCTGACACCGCGCCCTCGCAGGCACCTCGCGCCACCCCGGGCGGCGGTGGCGACACACCCGGGGGACGGCTCCTGTGCGTCCACGCCTCGGCGGACGCGCGACCTCAGCCGCCCGGGCGCAGAGGGGCGCTGGACACACCCGTCTCCCGCCCGCTCAGCGCGGAGTCCAGGGTCTCCTGGGCCACGCGCATCGACTCGGCGTACTTCGGCTCGGACATGCGCTTCCAGGCGAGCTCCGGGTCGACGTCCTCGACCCGGCTCGTCACCCACCAGATGTTGCCGAACGGATCCCGCACCCGGCCGCCGCGATCCCCCCACGCGCTGTCGCTCACCGGCGTGACCACCTCTGCCCCGTGCCGGACCGCGGCGGCCACGGCGGCGTCCGCGTCGGGGACGTAGACCCGCAGCAACGAGGGCATCACCGGCCAGTCGGGTCGCCGGTCGAAGGCCAGCACGACCGTGTCGCCGACCCGGATCTCGCCATGGCCGATGGTTCCGTCCTCGACCGGAACCCGCCCGATCTCCTCGCCGTCGAACGCGGCCGTGACGAAGTCCAGCAGGGCGCCGGTGTCGTCGGTGACCACCCACGGTGCGACGCTGGTGTTGCCCTCGGGTGCGGTGCGGTTCATCGGTCTCGTCCCCTCGCTCGGTTCTTTCGTGCTGTCACGACACTAGACCCCAACTAGGACAATTTATGTCCTAGTTGGGGCGCAGGCGGTCAGCGGGGCGACGGTCGTCCCGTGGCGGAGCGGGGGAGAGGAGGGCGCCGGCGAGTTCGCGCCACTCCCGCTCCGGCAGGGCGGCCGGATCGGCGCTCAGCACCTGGAGGCAGACATGGTCGGCTCCCGCGTCGAGGTGCTCGCGCACGCGGCGGCGGATCGCCTCCGTGCCGCCGTACGCCACGATCGCGTCCACCAGCCGGCGACTCGGACGGCCCGTGACGTCCTCCTCGCCGAAGCCGAGCCTGAGGATGTTCGCCCGCTGGTGCGGCGCCATGGCGACGTACCCGGCGACGTGCGCCTCGGCCACCTCCCGTGCCCGGCCGAGATCGGTGTCCAGGACGACGGCCTGCTCGACCCCGAGGAAGGCGTCCGGTCCCATGATCGCCCGGGCCCGCGCGGTGTGCTCGACGGGCACGAAGTAGGGGTGCGCGCCCCAGGTGCGTTCGGCGGCCAGTCTGAGCATCTTCGGGCCGAGGGCCGCCAGTACGCGGCGAGGGGCCGGATCCGGGACGGGGCCGTGGGCGGGGGTGGCGTCCATGGCCGAGAGATAGGAGCGCATGGTGGCGAGCGCCCTGCCCCGGGCCGGCACGGGGTAGCCGTCCACCTCGTGCGCGGTGTCGTCGACCCGGTGCCCGCCCAGTCCGAGCAGGTAGCGTCCCGGGAACGCCTCGCCGAGGGTGCGCGTCGCGCCGGCCATCGCGATCGGGTCGCGGAACGCGATGTTGGCGATGCCGGACGCGACGGTGATGCGGCGGGTGGCCGACAGGAGTAACCACGCCTGGCCCACCGTGTCGCGGCCGAACGCCTCGCCGTGCCAGATCGCCCCGTATCCCAACTCCTCCAGTTCCGCGGCCGATTCACGCACGCGTCCGGCGGGTTGTTCCTCGTAGGCGAGGGTCCAGACCCCGATCCGGCCGAGCGCGTTCCGTGCGTCGTCGGTCATTCGTGCTCCTCTGGAAGTCATCCGGAGAGGTTCTCCGTTTCGCTTTTCGAGCTAGGATACGGAGAACCTCTCCGGTTTGTCGCTCCGGGAGCCGGGAGCCGGGAGCCGAGTGAAGGGCGGGACGATGACGAACAGGCGGGCTGACGCCCCGGCCGCACCTCCACGACGCACGGACGCCCGCCGCAATCGGGAACGTCTGGTGGCGGCGGCGCGGGAGGTGTTCGCCGAATCCGGCCCCGGCGCGTCCCTCAACGAGATCGCCCGCCGGGCGGGAGTGGGCCCGGGCACGCTGTACCGCCACTTCCCCCAGCGCTCGGACCTGCTGGCCGCGGTCCTCGCGGACCGGATCGAGACGCTGGGCGCCCACGCGGAACGGCTGCTCGCCGCGGAGGACGCCGACGACGCCCTGGAGCGGTGGCTACGGGCCTTCCTCGCCCACGCCCGCGTGAACCAGGGCATGGGCGGCGCCCTGCTGGTCGAATCGGCCGGCGAGCTGGGCTTCGACTGCCACCGCCGCATCCTGGACATGGCGGCCGGCCTGCTTGCCCGGGCCCAGCGGCACGGAACCGCTCGCGCCGATCTGGCGGCCGAGGACCTCCTCCGACTCGTCGTCGGGATCTCTCTGTCCACCGTGCACGGCGAGCGCGCCGAACAGCCCGCCCTGCTGCTGGATCTCGTGCTGGACGCCGTGCACGCCCCGCCGCGCCGGAGGGCGTGACCCCCGCCCGGACAGGGCGGGCGATCCGTCCCCCGGCCCTCCGGCGTCAAGGACGGGCGGGGCCGGGATCTTTCGAGTGAACGGGGGGCGGCCGTGAGCGCGACGACGGGTGTTCAGGCCCCGGCCGACACGGTTCCCCGGGCCCGGGCGTGGCCCCGTGCCGAGGGCGCACCGCACCGCCTCGACGCCCGCCCCTGCCGGGTCGCCGCCGTTCCGGCGGGCCCTCGGCGCGGAGCACGCCTCGGCTACGGTGAGCCGCCGCGGCCGAGGCGGTCGTGGAGGCATCCGGCGAAGGGCGAGGGAGTCGCGCCATGATCCGTACCACCCCCTGGCAGGAGCGGTCCGTCGTCGTGACCGGCGGGACCCGAGGCATCGGCAGAGGGATCGCCGAGCTCTTCGCCCGCCGGGGTGCGGCGGTCCTGCTCACGGGCCGGGACGAGGCGACGGCCCGCGAGGCCGCCGCACGTCTCGCGGGAGCTACGGGCGGGCGCGTCACCGGCCTGGGCATGGACGTGCGTGACGCGGACGCCGTCGAAACGATGGCGGCCGAGGCCGAACGGCGGCACGGGCACCTGGACGTCCTGTGCGCGAACGCCGGGATCTTCCCCGAGAAGCCCTTGCGCGAGATGACCGCCGCCGACATCGACGAGGTCATGGCCGTCAACCTGCGCGGTTCCATCCTCGCCGTCCGGGCGTGCCTGCCGGCCATGGAGCGCGCCGGGCGGGGCCGTGTCGTCCTGACGTCCTCCATCACCGGCCCCACGACGGGTTACGCCGGCTGGTCGCACTACGGGGCGAGCAAAGCCGGGCAGTTGGGGTTCCTGCGCGGTGCGGCGCTGGAACTGGCGCCGCTGGGCATCACGGTGAACGCCGTCCTTCCCGGCAACGTCCGCACCGAGGGCCTGACGGCCCTGGGCGAGGACTACCTGCGCAGGATGACGGCCTCGATCCCGCTCGGCAGGGTGGGGGAGACCGAGGACGTCGCGCACGCCGTGGCCTTCCTGGCCTCCGACGAGGCGGCGTTCATCACCGGACAGACCCTGACCGTCGACGGCGGCCAGACCGTGCCGGAATCCCTCGACGCCCTCACCCCCGCCGTCGCCCCCTCCGTCGCCCCGGCAGGCGGCTGACGGCGGGAGCGGAGCGGGCAGGCCGGCCCAGAACCGGCCGAACTCAGCCGGGGCGTCGGCATCGTCGCCGTCGCCGACCCGGACGGCTGGGACGACATCAGGCGCGCCGGGTGGGGAAGGTCCAGCCCTGGAACCACGCCGAACACCTGACCGTCGCGCCGCGCCGCGTGATGTGGGCGTTCGGGGGAGGGGGGCGTCGGGGCGCGTGAACGACGTGAAGGCGATGCGGAGAGCCTTTTAAGAAACCTTGTTGAATAACGCAGTTGTCATGATCAGGTCTTGATTTGCGCCTGCCAATGCGCACAGGGTTCTACCGAACGTTTGACGCCCCACACGTCAACACGAGGAGAGATCCCCTACATGGCAACTCACAAGCGATCGCGTCGAGTTCGCAACACGGTCATCGCCGCAGGCGTGGCGGGCTCCACCGCCGCCGCCCTGCTCGCGGCCAACCTGGCCGGCGCGGCGACCCCTGCCGAAGGGACCGTGCACGGACTCGGCGCACCCGGCGCCGTGGACGGCAGCTTCGTCGTCATCCTCGACGCATCCGCGAACAAGGAAGACCTGGCGAAGAAGTACGGCGGCACGCTCGACCGTGCCTACGGCTCGGAGGTCAACGGCTTCTCCGCGTCCGGTCTGAGCGTCCAGGAGGCCAAGCGCCTCGCCGCCGACCCCGCGGTCGGAACGGTCGTGCAGAACAAGCGCTTCACCATCAACGAGACGCAGGAGAAGCCCCCGTCCTGGGGCCTCGACCGGATCGACCAGGCCGAGACCGCGGGCGACGAGAAGTACACCTACCCCGACGGCGGCGGGGAGGGCGTGACCGCGTACGTCATCGACACCGGCGTCCGGGTCTCGCACCAGGACTTCGGCGGCCGGGCGACCCACGGCTTCGACGCCATCGACAACGACGAGACCGCCGACGACGGCAACGGCCACGGCACCCACGTCGCCGGCACCATCGCCGGAACCGCGCACGGCGTCGCCAAGAAGGCCAAGATCGTGGCCGTCCGCGTCCTGGACGACAACGGCTCGGGCACCACCGAGCAGGTCGTCGCCGGCATCGACTGGGTGACGCAGAACCACAGCGGCCCCTCCGTCGCCAACATGAGCCTCGGCGGCGGCGCCGACGAGGCGCTCGACGCGGCGGTCCAGCGCGCCATCGCCGCCGGCATCACCTTCGCGGTCGCCGCCGGAAACGAGTCCTCCGACGCGGGCCAGGGCTCGCCCTCCCGGGTCCCCGAAGCCCTCACGGTCGCCTCCAGCACCAATGGGGACGAGCAGTCGGACTTCTCCAACTTCGGCGCCGTCGTGGACCTCTACGCCCCCGGCTCGGAGATCACCTCGGCGTGGAACGACAGCGACTCCGGAGTCAAGACCATCTCCGGCACGTCGATGGCCGCCCCCCACGTCGCGGGCGCCGCCGCCCTCCACCTGGCGGCCAACCCGACGGCGACCCCGGCCGACACGGCCGCCGCGCTCACCGGCTCGGCCACCGCGGACGCCATCACGAACCCGTCCTCCGGCACACCCAACAAGCTCCTGAAGATAGCCCCCTGACCCGAACTCACCCCGCACACGACGGCCCCCTGTTCGCAGGGGGCCGTCCCCGTGCGTCCGATCGGACCGGGAGCGGGGCTCCTCATGCACGCGTGCGAAACTGGATCCCTGTTCGATGGGGGCAAGTGGCCTCCATGCGTGGCGCTGGGGGACATGTGCGCAAGGTCGGATGGATGGCGGCTGCCGCTGGTCTGGCACTGCTCGTGACGGGGTGCGGCGAGGAGGGTGGGGCGGATGCGGACGGCGTGAAGCTGGACGCGGCCACCGTCGCCAAGGAGATCGACGCGGCCGCGAAAGCCGCAGGGTTCACCAAGGACACCTCGGTCGGCAGGGTGAAACCCGAGCTCAAGGAGTGCATGGTCGACTGGGTGGCGGACGACCCCGGCCGCGCCGCCGATCCGAAGAAGTCCGCCGCGGACACGATCGCGGGCCTGGTCGAGGCCGGCTGGACCGAGGGCAAGAGCGTTCAGCAGGGCGACCGGGAGATGAAGACCCTGACGAAGGGCGACTGGGAGGTCAGGTCCGCGTCCGAACTGGGCAAGGGGATCAAGGCCCTCGTGTTCGCCGGCACCCGTACGTCCCCGGAGTGCGTCGAACTCCTCGTCGCCGACCTGGGCGACGGCAAGGGATAGTCGCGCCAGGGGAGGGGACGTCATGGACATGAAAGAGGCCCAGGACCGGAGCCGGAGGGCCGAACGCATCGGGTGGACGGCGATCGCCCTGGTCCTGGGGCTGGGGCTCCTGGTCGTCCTGGGAGTGATGTCGGGCGTCCTGCTGTTCGGCTACCTCGCGGTCAGCGTGGTGCCCTGAGGGCGGTGACACGGCGCTCCTCCGTGAGCCCGCGCGGAAGTGCGGGTGGCTCGTGGGGCGGGTGGCCGTGGAGCTGGGGGCGGGTGCGCCGAGGCGCGTAGGGCGGATGCGCCGAGGAGCAGGCGCTGCGTAGCCTCGGCCGCATGGTTGGCGACTGTTTCCGGCATCCGCGACTCGCCGAGATCTACGACCCGCTCGATCCCGATCGCGGCGACCTGGACGCGTATCTGTCCATGGCGGACGAGTTCGAGGCCCGCCGAGTCGGGGTTCCCGTGACCGGGTTCCGTCACGTTCCCGCCGGACGGCGTGCGAGAGTGATCACCCAGTGATGTCGGCCGACGGCAGGTCGGCCGGCGACGAGAGCGAGGAGCGGGCGATGGCCCTTGAACGACCGGAGATCGACACCCCCCAGGGCCGCCCGTCCCCCTATCTGCACATCGAGGACGTCTGGGTCGGCGACGGGGCCGAGGCCACCAAGGGGGCCGTGGTGTCGGTCCACTACCTCGGGGTCGCCCACTCCACCGGCGAGGAGTTCGACGCCTCGTGGAACCGTGGCGAGCCCTTCGAGTTCACCCTGGGAGGGAAGCAGGTCATCAAGGGCTGGGAGATGGGCGTGCGGGGCATGAAGGCCGGTGGCCGGCGGAAGCTGGTCATCCCGCCCCACCTGGCCTACGGCGACCGCTCGCCGTCGCCGGCCATCAAGCCGGGCGAGACCCTGGTGTTCGTCGTCGACCTCCTCTCGGTCGCCTGACGCGGCGCCCTCGCCGGCCTGGCCCCGCCGGAACACGCGAGGAGGGCCCCGTCCGGTGACGGGGCCCTCCTTCCGGTGGGTGGAGGCTCCCGGGTACGCCATGCCGCCGCGCCTGCGACTGCCGTCGCGTCCGCCGCTCTCAGCCCAGGAACGTCCTCAGCCGGCTTCGAGCCCGGTGCGCTGGAGGCGGTACGCCGCCCTCGCACCCAGGCCGTCCCCGTGGCGCCCCCGCGCCCGTACAGAACAGCGGAATCACGTCAACGTCGGGGACCGCCGCACCCTCTCCGCGCGCCAACTCGTTGGTCCTGGCGGTGCCCTGACGGTTCGGGGGCAGGCGAGAGGAGCGCACGGTCGCGTGCGCTGAACCCACAGGGAGGCGCCCAGATGAGCGTGACCGATCCGTACGACGAGCTCCAGCGGGACATCGCGGAGGCCGAGGCCCGCTTCGCGGCCGACTCCTGGGGTGCGCTGATGACGGTTCTCCGGGGGGACGGCGGCTACCGCCATCTCCGCTTCGACCTGCCCAGGGCGTCATGGCAGGGCTTCGAGCTCGTCACCTGGCCCGGGACCCTCGTCGTCCGCGGCGGACTCGGCTGCTGGACCTTCCACCGCGACGGGGCCGACCTGATGGACGACGCCCGGCCCTCCCGCGGCACCGCGCGGGTCGACCCGCTCTTCTGGGAGGAACGGTTCACCTCCGGCGGCGGGCAGACCGCGAAGCGGTACGCGGTCGGCCCGGCCGCCGTCCGTCTCCGTGACACCGTCGCCGTCGCCGGGACGGCGGAGGCGCACCCGGCCCGGGCGGCCGCGGTGACGTACGACCCCTGGTTCCTGCTGACCTGCGCCGCACTGCCGTGGGCGGCCGAGCAGTTCGGCACGACGACCGTTCGCGCCGTTTTCTAGCCGTTCGGAACCCGTGGTTCCGAGCATGCCGGCGGGCATCCCCCACCGCGGGATCCGCAGGGTGTGCGCCGTCCCGTCAAGGGCGCACGCCGAGCGCCGGCAGGACCGTCTCCGCGACGCGGTACGCCTCCTCCAGGAGCGGGTTCCCGGACAGGATGAAGGTGTCCACGCCCAGCTCCCGGAACTCCTGGAGCCGGTCCACGACCTGCGCCGTGGAGCCCACGAGCGCCGTGCCGGGACCCGGCCGGAAGAGGCTCATGCCCGGCCACAGGTTGGGGTACGTCTCCAGTTCCCGGGCGCGGGCGGGCACCCGGCCGCCGTGCTGGCGGAACTGCCGCTGCCAGCCGACGCCCTCCTCCCCGGACCGCTCGCCGAGCTGACGGGCGTACGTCGCCTCGCTGGTGACGTCGAGCAGCTGGTCGGCGGCGGCCCAGGCCGCGTCCTCCGTGTCGCGGACGATGAGGTGCAGGCGCAGGCCGATGCGGAGGGACCGGCCGTGCGCCGCGGCCCGGGCCCGCACATGGTCGAGCTTCTCCCTGAGGAGGTGCGGCGGCTCGCCCCAGGTGAGGTAGACGTCGACGTGTTCGGCGGCCATCTCGATGCCGGGGGCGGACGAGCCGCCGAACCAGAGCGGGACGTGCGGGGCCTGGACCGGGCGCAGGTCGCGGAAGGAGGCGCCCGCGTTCCGGAGGTCGTAGAAGCGGCCCTTGTGGTCGAAGACCTCGCCGGCCGTGAGCCGCTTCACGATCGACCAGTACTCGGCGCTCAGCTCGTACCGCTCGTCGTGGTCGACGTGCAGCCCGTACTCGCGGAGGGAGGCGGTGGAGCCGTTGACGACGTTGAAGCGGAGCCGGCCGCCGAAGAGGTTGTCGAAGGTGAGCGCCGTCTTGGCGAGCAGGGTGGGCGAGATCAGGCCGGGATGGACGGCGAGCAGCGGCTTGAAGCGGGTGCTGGTGGCGGCGGCGAGGGCCGAGCCGAGCGGCCACACGTCGTACAGGTCGGTGGCCAGCAACGCGCCGGTGTAGCCGAGGCGTTCGACGGTGGAGGCCAGCTGCTGGAGGTAGCCGAGGTCGACGGGTCTGCGGCCCTCCGGCTCCCAGGGGTAGGCGCCTTCGCGCGGGATGATGTACCAGAGGACTTCGGGTGCCGGGGAGGTCATCGCGTCAGGCCTTCCGGGGCAGTGCGTCGGCGACGGTGACCGCGCGGTCGATGAACCCGGTCCGGTGGAAGACGTCGGCCGCCCGCTGCTGCTCGGCGATGAACTCCTCGGTGACCTCCTCGATCGTCCACGGCAGGGCGCGCAGCGCCGTCTCCCAGTCCTCCGCGGTGCCGCCCTGGTCCGCGGCGGCGATCGCCGCCGCCTCGCCGGGGTGGGCGGCGGCCCACGCGTCGGCCCTGCGGAGCGCCCGGACCAACGCCTCCACCAGCTCGGGCCGCTCCTCGGCCAGATCCCGGCGGGTGAAGAACACGGACCGGTCGCTGATGACGTCGCCGGTGCGGACCAGGGTGCGCAGGCCGCCCGTACGACGGGCCGCCGCGAGCTCGGCGCCCTGGGCGACCCAGGCGGTGATCGCGCCGGACCGGAGCCGTGCCTCGCTGCCGGCGTCGCCGCGCACCGGGGTGATGTCGGTGGCGTAGGACAGGCCCGCGTCGTCCAGGGCCTGGGCGACGAGATGGGTCTGCCAGGAGCCGATGGCGAGGTGGACGGTTCCTCCCTTGAGGTCGGCGACGGTACGGACCGGGCTGTCCTCAGGGACGAGCAGGGCGCCGTGATCGGGGCGGGGCGCCGAGATCGCGGCGTAGACGATGTCATGGCCGGCCGCCTGAGCGGTGACCGGCGGGGTCGAACCGGTGCCGCCGAAGTCGATGGTGCCGTCGGCGAGGAGGGCGCCGGTGCGCACGCCGTCGGTGTACGCGTGCCAGCGCACGGTCTCGCCGAGGGCGGCCAGCTCCTCCTCCGCGTAGCCGAGCCGGGAGAGGTGGAAGAGCGACGGGTTGCTGCGGTGGACGCCGAGGGTGACGGTCATGCGGAGAACTCCTTCTGCGGGGCGGGTACCGGGGCGGGTGCAGGGCCCGATGCGGGTCCCGATGCGGGTACCGAGGCGGATGCGGGTACCGGGGTGGGTGCGGGTGCGGGTGCGGGTGCGGGTGCGGGTGTCGGGCCGTCGGTGGTCGAGGCGCGGTCGGGGCGGGGCGCGGTGGTGTGCACGCCGAGGTCGGCGAGGAGGCGGCGGCGCAGGGCGACGACCTCGGGATCGCCGGGGTCGCGGGGGTGCGGGACGGCCACGGGTTCGTCGGTCACGAGCCGACCGTCGCGCAGGACGGCGACCCGGTCGGCGAGCCGCACGGCCTCGTCGACGTCATGGGTGACGAGGAGGACGGCGGGTCGGTGGATCCGGCGCAGTTCGCCCACCAGGTCCTGCATCCGGAGCCGGGTCAGCGCGTCGAGAGCGGCGAACGGCTCGTCGAGCAGCAGGAGTTCCGGCTCGCGGACCAGCGCCCTCGCCAGCGCGACCCGCTGGGCCTCGCCGCCGGACAGGGTGGCCGGCCAGGCGTCCGCGTGCCGCTCCAGGCCTACCTCGGCGAGGGCCCGCAGGCCCGTCGCGCGGGTGGCCGCGCCGCGCGGCAGCCCGACGGTGACGTTGGGCAGGACCTTCTTCGAGGGGAGGAGCCGGGGCTCCTGGAAGACGATCGTGCGGGCCTCGGGGACGAGGACCTCGCCCCCGTCGGCGCCGTCGAGGGCGCCGAGGATCCGCAGCAGGGTGGTCTTGCCGCTGCCGCTGGCACCGAGCAGGGCGACGAACTCCCCGCGCCCGAGGGAGAGATCGAGGCCGTCGATGACGGCGCGGTCCCCGAAGACGCGGCGCAGTCCTCGTACGCGTACGGCGGTCATCGTGTCGTCCCTCCGGGTCCGGCGGTGCGCCAGGGCATGAGGATCCGCTCCAGTCCGCGGACCAGCACGTCGGCGGTGAGGCCGAGCAGTCCGTAGACGAGGATGCAGACGGCGAGGATGTCGGTGCGGGCGTAGCTCTGGGCCTGCGACATCAGATAGCCGATGCCCGCGGTGGCGTTGATCTCCTCGGCGGCGATGAGCGCGATGACGCTGAGCGTCATCGAGAGGCGCAGGCCCGCGAGGAGCGACGGCAGGGCGCCCGGGAGGACGACCTGGCGGACGATCGCGAGCCGGCCGAGGCCGAAGCTGCGCATGGCCTCGACGAGCTTGCGGTCGGTGTTGCGGACGCCGCCGCTGGTGGAGACGTACATGGGGAAGGTGGTGGCGACGGCGATGAGCAGGATCTTCGCGGTCTCGTTGATGCCGAACCAGACCATGAAGAGCGGCACCAGGGAGAGGAAGGGGATGGTGCGCAGGGTCTGGAGGGAGGAGTCGAGGAGTTCGTCGCCGAGCCGGGTGAAACCGGTGGTGATGCCGAGGACGAGGCCGGCGGCGAGACCGATGACGAGTCCGATCCCGGACCGGGTGAGGGAGGTGGCGAGCGCGTCGGACAGCTGACCGTTGCCCCACAACTCTCCGACCGCGTTCAGTACTTGCGCGGGCGAGGCGAGGACGTCGGGGGTGAGGAGGCCGGTGGCGGACGAGGCCCACCACAGGACGAGCAGGGCGACCGGCCCGAGGGCGCGGACGGTGACCGCGTACCCCCGGGAGCGGGGGCGGCGGACCGAGGGGCGGGGGGCGACGAGGCCGGGGGCCGGCGGCGCCGTCACGACAGGGACTCGACGTCGAGGAGATGGGCGGCGATGTCGACCGTCGCGGGGGTGACCTTCTGGTCGGCGTAGAAGCGGGCGACCGTCTCGAACCGCTCGACGTCCTCCGGGCCGATGGGGTCGACGGTCCCGCCCTTGCGGGTGAAGTCGATCTGGACGTCCCTGGCCTTGCCGGTGACGGCGGTGGGGCCGGCGTCGGTGAAGACGTTGAGGTAGGCGGCCGGGTCCTTCCGCTCCTTGGCGCTGTTGTCGTGGAGGTAGCGGTAGAGCGCCTTCACGATGGCGGGGTGCTCCTTCGCGAAGTCCGAACGGACCGCGTTGAGGCTGTAGTTGTCGGATCCGATCGCCGCGCCGTCGGCGAGGAAGCGCGCCTTGCCGCTGCCGATCTCGGCCACCGCGTAGGTGGACCAGACGGCCCAGGCGTCGACCTGTCCGGCGTTGAAGACGGCGGCGGTCTGGTCGGGCCGGAGATAGACCCGCTCGACCTCGCCGGCCGGGATGCCCTCCTTCGCGAGGGCCTTGAGGAGCAGGTACTCGCCCGTGCCGCCCTTGTTGACGGCGACCTTGCGGCCGACCAGGTCCTTCAGGGAGCCGATGTCGGAGCCCTCGCGGACGAGGATGCCCTCGCCGACGGGGTCGGGGTCGGTGGCGGTGAAGAAGGCGAAGCCGGGGTTCTGGGCGAGGGAGGTGATACCGGAGGTGATGGAGCCGGTGGCGAAGTCCAGCTGGTCGGCGTTCATCGCCTGGGCGGCGGGGGCGAAGGGGCCGGCGCTGCCGGTCCAGGCCACCTCGGCCCCGACGGCGGCGAGCGCCTTGTCCAGGCTGCCGTCCTGCTTGCCCCGGGCGAGGACCCCGGCGTTCCCGGGGTCGGGGATGCGGACGGTGACCGTGCCGCGCTGCGCCCCGTCGCCGCCCCGGCCGGAGGCGGAGTCGGCCGCCGGGTCGGCGCCGCAGGCGGTGAGGGTGGTGAGGGCGGCGAGGGCCGCCAGAGCGGTGAGTGTGGCGAGTGGGCGCATGGCGGTCGTCCTTGGTGGGCGGGGTACGGGAAGGAGTGAGGGGGCGTGCGGGGGGACGCGCGGGGGAGAGCCGTGAACGGGGCATCCGGGCGCGTGAGCACGGGTGTACGGAGGGGTGCGTTCCGGGATCTGGTTACGCGACCGGGCTCGGTGACGTCGTGCCGGCGACGAGCCGTCCGGCCCGGCGCAGCGGCTCGGGGTCGGCCCAGGCCCGGACGTCGACCGCCTCGGGGAGGAAGCCGTGGGCGCGCAGTGCCGCCTCCTGCTCGGCCAGCAGGTCGAGCCGGGCGCCGGACAGATCGGGGTGCAGCGTGCGGTGGGTGTCGGCGCGGTAGGCCCCCGCGACACCTTCCGCCCCCGCGCCGGTCTCCGCGCCGAGGATGCGGGCGACCTCCGCGGGTTCGCCCGCGGCCCAGTCGGCGGCCCGGAGCAGGACGGCGAGGAAGCGGTCCACCACGTCGGGGTGGCGGTCGAGGAGGTCCTGGTGGACGGTGAGGGGGCGGGGGGTGCCGTTGTTCACCCGGTGCGCCGGGTCGGGGAGCGCGTCGAGCTCCACGGCCACCTCGGCACCGGCGCGCCGGGCCGACTCCACGGCGAGGGCGCCCTTGACGTACACGGCGTCGACCTCGCCCCGGCGCAGCGCGTCGAGTTCGGCGGCCCACTGTCCGTGGTGCCCGGCGGCGGGGACGTCGACGAGCCGGGCGTCGTCGAGCCCGAGACCGGCGGAGGCGAGGGCGCCCTCGAAGCCGCGGAGCGCCATGGCCCGCCAGAAGTCGATCGGCACGTCGTGCCGGGGCAGGGCGAGTCGGAGGCCGCGCAGGGCGGCGGCACCCCGCACCGGGGAACCGGGCGCGACGAGCACCACCTGGCGCT
Source organism: Streptomyces sp. NPDC004435 (assembly GCF_042873895.1). Classification (NCBI taxonomy): domain Bacteria; kingdom Bacillati; phylum Actinomycetota; class Actinomycetes; order Kitasatosporales; family Streptomycetaceae; genus Streptomyces; species Streptomyces sp. NPDC004435. Next base: position 72,256 of record NZ_JBIAMB010000011.1, read on the forward strand.
CCTCGATCCACGTGAGGCCGATCAGCCGCGTGTCCTGGCCGCGCGAACGCGCCCACAGGGCCGGGACGTTGCCGCCCTCGCGGAAGAGACCGGGGAGGTCGTGGGTGTAGTGGGCCGCGCGGTCGGCCCCCGGGTCGGCGTCCTGGAGGGAGCGGACGGCGATGCCGTCGGGCGCGAACTCGGCGGTCAGCCAGCCGCGGTCGGCGGCCACGCCGGTGGCGGTGGGGACGGGGCAGCGGGTGAACCAGAGCGTGGCGGGCACGCGGGCGTCGGTCATGAAGGCGTCCAAGGGTGCGGGGGCGAGGCGGCGCCGTGCAGGGCGGTGCCGGGCGGTGCCGGGCACGGCGGTGCGACGCCGCGGCGGAGAAGGTGGCACGCGCACGGTGCCGGCGGAAGGGGGAGGGGAGCGGGGACAGCCGGTGCAGGCGGAAAGCGGGAATGGGACAGCTGGTGCCGTCGGAAGGCGGAGCGGGGGACGACCGGTGCCGGGCCGGGGACGGCGCGGGAAGGGTGGGACGGGGGCGGCGTCGGTCAGCCGCGGCGACAGCCGGTGCCCGCGACCCGCGCCAGGTCGATGTGACGGCGCCGGGTGAGCCCGAGGAGGGCGGGAGCAACGGCGGGAGCGGCGTACGGCGTCGTACGGCACATGTTCATGCTCATGGCGGACCTGCTCCCTCCGGTGTCGTGGTCCCGCGGCGCGGTGTCCCGGCGCCGTGTTCTCGTGCGGTGTTGGCCGGAACCATGGCACGGCGGTCTGGCTCGCCACAACTCGCTTCCCATCATGTGGGATTGCGCATGAACGGAGTGTTTCCTCCCGACTCATGGGGTCGTTCCGCCTCCCATCATGTGGGAGCGTGAGGCGTCGATCACCGAGGGGGAGCCCACGCCATGACCACCGAGGCCGAGCCCGTACGGGCCCCGGCGGGCGCCCAGGCGGTCCGCCGCGCCCTGGACGTGCTGCACAGCTTCCACGACAACCGGCCGGACCTGAGCGTCTCCGACCTGGCGCGCCGACTCGGGCTCTCCACCTCGACGGCCCACCGCCTGGTCCGGACCCTGCTCGCGGCCGACTTCCTGGAACAGGACGCCCGCACGGCCCGCTACCGGCTCGGTCCCGCGGTGACGGAGCTCGGCCGGCTCTCGTACCACCAGCGGGGACTGCATCTCGCCGCGCCGGAGCTGGCCGACCTGGCCGAGCGGACCGGCGCCACCGCCGACCTGGCGCTGCGCAGCGGCCCGTACGCGGTCATCGTGGCCGGCGGTTCGGTGACACCGAAGGTGGGGCTGCGCCGGCCGCTGCACTCGACGGCGCTGGGCAAGGTGCTGCTGGCCTGGCCGCGGGCCGGTGAGGCGGGGCCGCTCGCACTGCCGCCGCTGTACGCGTTCACCGACCGGACCATCGTCGAACCGGGCGCGCTGGCGGCCGAGTTGGCGCGGGTCCGGGAGACGGGCCACGCGCTCAACGACGGTGAGTCGGCGCCCGGGGTGCGGACGGTCGCGGTGCCGGTCCTGGAACGGACGGGGCACGCGCGCTTCGCGCTCGCGGTCCGGGCGACACCCGAGGTGATCACGGACGCGCGGCTCGACTGGTTCCTGGCGCAGGCCCGGTCCTGCGCACGGGCCCTGGAAGTACTGCTCCTGACCCCGGCGGAACGCCGGACACCCGAGGAGCCGGCGGGCGGGCACCGGCAGTCCGGGACGGTCTGACCGGCCCGTCCGCGACCGGAGGCCACGCCACCACCCCGCCGCCGTCCTCGTCCGGCCTGGTCAGCGAGCTCGCCTTCGGGCCCGCCCCCGGCGCATAACATGTGGCTGATCTTTTACGGCCTGACGCGGCGGCCCGACACGGCCGCCGGATCCGGAGAACGGGAGCGACCTCATGAACCTCGGCGTGCGCTGGACCCTGCACGGGGACGGGAGAACGCCCGCCCCCGGGGCCGTCGTCCGCCCCGACGAGCGGCTGTCCTGGCCCCGCACCGCCGGTCTCGGCGCCCAGCACGTGGTCGCCATGTTCGGCGCGAGTTTCGTCGCCCCGGTGCTGATGGGGCTCGACCCGAACCTCGCGATCATGATGTCCGGCTTCGCCACGATCATCTTCCTGCTCGCGACCCGGGGCACGGTCCCCTCGTACCTCGGCTGCTCGCTCTCCTTCGTCGGCGTGGCCGCCGCGATCCGGGCCTCCGGCGGCAGCAGCGCCACCGTCACCGGCGCCGTCTTCGTCGTCGGCGCGGTGCTCTTCCTCGCCGGTCTCGCCGTGCGGAAGTTCGGCGCCCGGATCATCCACGCCGCGATGCCGCCGATCGTGACCGGCGCCGTCGTCATGCTGATCGGGTTCAACCTGGCGCCCGTGACCGCCTCCACCTACTGGCCGCAGGACCAGTGGACGGCGCTCCTGGTCATGCTCTTCACCGGTCTGGCCGTGGTCTGCCTGCGCGGCTTCTGGTCCAGGATCGCGATCTTCCTCGGCCTGATCTTCGGCTACGCCATCTCCTGGGTCTTCGACCTCGTCTTCGGCAAGATCCACTCGATGTCCCCCGCGGGCAAGGTCGAGGACCACTGGCGGCTCGACCTCTCCGGCGTGGGCCAGGCCGACTGGATCGGCCTGCCCTCCTTCCACGGCCCCAGCTTCGAGTGGTCCGCGATCCTCGTCGCGCTCCCCGTCGTCATCGCCCTGATCGCCGAGAACGCCGGCCACGTCAAGGCCGTCGGCGAGATGACCGGCGACAACCTCGACGGCAAGCTGGGCACCGCGATCGCCGCCGACGGTGCCGCCTCCATGCTGTCCACCGCCCTGGGCGGCCCGCCGAACACCACGTACTCCGAGAACATCGGCGTCATGGCCGCCACCCGCGTCTACTCCACGGCCGCCTACTGGGCCGCCGCCGGCTTCGCGCTGCTCTTCGGTCTCTGCCCCAAGTTCGGCGCGATCGTCGCCGCGATCCCCGGCGGCGTCCTCGGCGGCATCACCGTCATCCTCTACGGCATGATCGGCCTGCTCGGCGCCCAGATCTGGATCAACGCCAAGGTCGACCTGCGCAACCCGCTCAACCTGGTCCCGGCCGCCGTCGGCATCATCATCGGCGTCGGCGGCGTGAAGCTGACCTTCACCGACACCTTCGAGCTCGGCGGCATCGCGCTCGGCACGATCGTCGTCATCACCGGCTACCACGTGCTGCGCGCCTTCGCCCCGGCGCACCTGAAGGACGCCCCCACCGAGCAGGAACCGCTCCTGGACTCGGGCACCAGCTCGTACGAGAAGGGCTCCGACGACACGGAGAAGAGCTGACCCACGCGGACGACAGCGCCGCCGCCCGGACCGCTGCCGAGGATCACCCATGACGGAGGAACCGGTGGAAGATGGGTGCCGCCCCCGATGCGGCGGGGCGGCACCGTCGGTGAGGGTGGGGTGGAGGAGCACTCCCGGTGCCTCGCGTGGCGCCGAGTCGCAGCGCGTGACGCGCGGCGAGCGGCGGCGTCCGGGCCGGGGCGGTGGGCGTGTTCGCGGCCACGGCACGAACGGAGTCCGCGCCGATGACCTCACCGTCCCCCCACCCCTGCCGAAGACATCCGCTTCCGGCCCGCCGTGACGTCGGCGTGGTGCCGCCGTGAGCATGACCACGTGGTTGGCACTGGCGGTCTTCGTCGTCGTCTACGTGCTGATCGCGACCGAGTGGGTCCACCGGGTGGCCGCCGCGCTCGGGGGCGCCGTGGTCATGCTGCTCATCGGGGCGACGACCCCCGAGCACGCCTTCTTCTCCGAGCACGCGGGGATCGACTGGAACGTCGTCTTCCTGCTCCTGGGCATGATGCTGATCGTCTCGGTCCTCAAGCGCACGGGCGTGTTCGAGTTCATGGCGATCTGGGCGGCGCAACGGGCCCGAGGCCGGCCGTACCGGCTCATGGTCCTGCTGATCCTCGTGACCTCCCTCCTCTCCGCGTGGCTGGACAACGTCACGACCGTCCTCCTGCTCGTGCCCGTGACCATCCTGGTGTGCGAGCGGCTCGCCCTCCCCGTGGTTCCGTACCTGATCGCCGAGGTGATGGCCTGCAACATCAGCGGCGCCGCCACCCTGATCGGTGATCCGCCCAACATCATGATCGGCTCGCGGGCCGGGCTCTCCTTCAACGACTTCCTGCTCCACATGACCCCCATCGCGGCCCTGCTCGTCGTCGTCTTCGCGGTGATGGCGCGCTGGATGTTCCGCCACGCCTTCACCTACGACCCCGAGCGCGCGGCGCGGGTCATGGAGCTGCGCGCCAGGGACGCGATCAAGGACGCGCGGCTGCTGGCCGTCAGCGGCGTGGTCATCCTGATCGTGATGGTCTGCTTCGTGCTGCACACCGCACTGCACCTGGAGCCCTCGGTGGTGGCCATCAGCGGAGGACTGCTGCTCCTGGCCGTCTCCCGGCTCGACCCCGGAGAGGTCGTGCGGGACGTGGAGTGGCCGACGCTCGCGTTCTTCACCGGGCTGTTCGTCATGGTCGGCGCGATGGTGCAGACGGGGATCATCGCCGATCTCGGGCAGGCCGCCGCCCGGGCGACCGAGGGGCAGCTGTTCGGGGCCTCGATGGCGCTCCTGTTCGGCTCCGTGGTGCCCTCGGCCGTGATCGACAACATCCCGTTCGTCGCCTCCGTCAGCCCGATCGTCTCCGAGGTCGTCGCCGCCTCCGGCGGGATCGAGCACGCCGCCGTGCTGTGGTGGTCCTTCGCCCTCGGGGCGGACCTGGCCGGCAACGCCACGATCATCGCGTCCTCCGCCAACGTCGTCACCGTGGGCATCGCCGACCGCGCCGGCCACCACATCTCGTTCTGGCAGTTCAGCCGGTACGGCCTGGTCGTCACCGCCGTCACCACCTCCCTCGCCGGCCTCTACGTGTGGCTGCGCTACTTCGTGTGGGCCTGACGGGACCACCGGGGGCGAGGGGAGCGAGGGGGCGCGGAGCACGGTGGGGGAACCAGGAAGGAGCGGTGCCATGTCCGACTCTCCGCACCAGGGCGACCGACGACGGCCCCGCCCGTCCCGGCGGGGCCTCGCCTGGCTCGCGCTGACCACGGCCCTGGCCGCCGGGATCGCCGGCGCCGTCCTGCCCCAGGCCCTGCTGCTCGCCGGAGGCCTCGCCCTGACCGCGACCGCGGCACACCTCTTCCAGCCCGCCCGCGGGCGCCGCGGCCGACCTCCCCCCGGGTGAGCCCCGCGAGCATCGTGGGGGCGGCGCCCGCCGCACGGAGGACTCGGGCGGCAGACGCCATCCGGACCGCGATGTGGGTGCCACCACGGATGGACAAGCGGAGCGGCCACCGGTCACGCTGAAGCGAGGGACCGGTGGGTCTCCCGACGGTGAGCGTCCCGGCACAGGCCGGGGCGCACGGTGGTGGCGGTGAGGGGGCGCCCCCGGGGAAAGGCACGGGACCATGTCGCTGTTCTGGCGGATCTTCCTTCTGAACGCCGCCGTGCTCGTCGTGGCCGTCCTCCTGCTCCTCGGCCCCGTCACCGTCTCCACCCCCGTCCTGCTCGGCGAGGCCCTGGTACTGATCGCGGGACTCGTGGCGATGCTCACCGCCAACGCCGCCCTCCTGCGGTTCGGCCTCGCCCCGCTCCAGCGGCTGAGCCGCGCGATGGCCACCGCCGACCTCCTCCAGCCGGGCCACCGCACCGAGGTCGTCGGCACCGGGGAGATCGCGGAGCTGACGACGACGTTCAACGCGATGCTGAGCCGCCTCGAAGCCGAACGGGCCACCAGCGCCGGCCGGGTCCTGTCCGCGCAGGAGGCCGAGCGGCGGCGCATCGCCCAGGAACTCCACGACGAGGTCGGCCAGACCCTCACCGCCGTACTCCTCCAGCTCAAGCACACGGCGGACCAGGTCCCCGAGCCCGTGCGCGCAGACCTCCACCAGGCCCAGGAGACCACCCGCGCCGGCCTGGACGAGATCCGCCGCATCGCCCGCCGCCTGCGCCCCGGCGTCCTGGAGGAACTCGGCCTGCACAGCGCCCTGCGCGCGCTGGCCGCCGAATTCACCACCTCCCGCCTCGGCGCCACCACCCACATCACCCCCGGCCTGCCGCGGCTCGACCAGGATGCCGAACTCGTCGTGTACCGCGTCGCCCAGGAGGCGCTCACCAACACCGCCCGCCACTCCGGAGCCGACTCGGTCGAGGTCCACCTCCGTCCGCTGCCGCGCGGAGGAGTGGCCCTGCTCGTCCGCGACAACGGCAAGGGGCTGCGCGACGCGCCCGAAGGAGCCGGCATCCGAGGCATGCGGGAACGCACACTGCTCATCGGCGCGGAGCTCGTCCTCGGCGCCGGACCCCACGGCGGGACACAGGTCCGCCTGAACGTCCCGGGAACAGGGCCCGAGGACCGGCCGGGGAGCCCCGGATGACCGCGCCGGCCCGCATCCTGCTCGCCGACGACCACGCCCTGGTCCGCCGCGGCGTACGGCTCATCCTCGACGCCGAACCGGACATGACCGTCGTGGCCGAGGCCGCCGACGGGGCCGAAGCCGTCGCCCGGGCCCGGGAGCAGGGCGTCGACCTGGCCATCCTCGACATCGCCATGCCCCGCAGGACCGGACTCCAGGCCGCCCGCGAACTCGCCCGCGTACGCCCGGGGCTGCGCACCCTGATGCTGACGATGTACGACAACGAGCAGTACTTCTTCGAGGCGCTCAGGGCCGGCGCCTCCGGATACGTCCCCAAGTCCGTCGCCGACCGCGACCTCGTCGAGGCCTGCCGCGCCGCCCTCCGCGACGAACCCTTCATCTACCCCGGGGCGGAGACCACCCTCATGCGCACCTACCTCGACCGGGCGCGGGGCGGCGATCCCCTTCCCGCCCGGCCCATCACCGAACGCGAGGAGGAGATCCTGAAACTCGTCGCCGAAGGCCACACCTCGAAGGAGATCGGCGACCTCCTCGTCATCAGCGTCAAGACGGTCGAGCGCCACCGTGCGAACCTCCTCCAGAAGCTCGGCCTGCGCGACCGCCTGGAGCTCACCCGCTACGCCATCCGCGTCGGCCTCATCGAACCGTGACGGGCGAGGGTCGGAACGGACACGAGGACGGGCGGAGGAGGCCGCGGAGCGTCAGGTACGGAGTCCTGGTGGTGCGGTGCGCCCGGCATACGGGGTATCAAGGCCCAAAAAGACCTGGATTTCGAAGGTGTGCGGGGTCGTGGTGCACCATGGCGGGGGCCCCGACGGCGGGGAGCGTCGGCGGAGGAGGATCGCATGGTGGAGTGGAAGCCGATGGGCCTGGGACCACGTCCGGTCCCCGACCCCGTGGCCACGCCCTCCGTCTGGGCCGCGACCTCGGTGGCGGCCCTGGCGCTGGTCACCGCCCTCAACTTCCTGGACCACCACGGCGACCCCGCCCTCGACCTCGCCGTCCTGTCCCTCATCGCCGCACTGGCCGGCACCGGCGCCCGCCTCGTCGCCGCACCCGGCACCGCGCTGCTCTGCTGGGTCGCCCTCAACGGCTTCGCCATCCCGCCCATGGGCCGGCTCACCTGGACGGCGACGCACGACGCGGGACGCCTCGCCTGCCTGCTCGCCGCAGCCGTCACCGGGACCGTCCTCGCCCGGCTGCTCCACGCCCGAGCCGCCTACCGCCGCGTCACGCGCCCGTGACCGGTCATCCCCGCGGCGGAAGGGCGGTGTGGTGCGCGGCGCGCTCGCGGCCGTCGGCGCGAGGCGTCCGTGTTGACCTTCGAGTGGGTCGAAACTCCATGATGACCAGGTGCCGAACGATGAGCTGATGCCGATCGGGGCCTTCGCCCGACGCAGTGGTCTGACCTCCAGTGCCCTGCGGTTCTACGCCGACTCGGGGCTCCTGCCCCCCGCCGAGGTCGACCCGGTCACCGGCTACCGCTACTACAGCGCCGACCAGGTGGCCCGGGCGACCGCGCTGCGCCGGCTCCGCGAGCTCGCGATGCCTCTCGCCGCTGTCGAGGCGGTCCTCGGGGCCGGGGCCGACGAGGCGTCCCGCCTTCTCGACGAGCACGTCGCCGAGGTCGTCGGGAACGCGGCAGCCGTGCGGCGGAAGGCCGAGGTCATCAAGGCCGCGTTCCGCGACGCCCCGGGTCTTCCCCTCGCCGTGCTGAAGGGTCCCGTGCTGGCGGACGCGGTCGAGCAGGTCCTCACCGCGGCGGCCCACGAGCCCGGGGTGCCGGCGCTCACCGGTCTGCGCATCGAGGCCGATCACGAGGCCGTCACCCTGACCGCCACGGACCGGTACCGGCTCTCCACCCGCACCCTGGTGCCGATCGAACCGCCGAGCCGCCCGTGGGCGGGCACCGTCCACGGCGACGAGCTGCGCTCCGCGGTCGCGGCGAGCCGGCGCAGCCGGCTGGTGCGACTGGAGGCCTTCCCGGACGGGATCTGGTTCCGCGTCGCGGGCCATGAGGACCGGCACTGCCGACTGCTGCCCGAGGAGTACCCCGACCACAGGCTGCTGCTCGCGTCCCTGGGCGAGGTCACGACGCGCCTGACCGTCGCGAAGGATCCGCTCCTGCGCGCCTTGGAGGAACTCCCCGGCGAGCGCGTCGGGCTGCACGTCGCCGACCACGGGGTGAGCGTCATGGCGGCGGCGGACGAGGAGCACGCCGGCCTCACGCTCCCGGGCACCGTGGTGGGCCCCGGGCTGCGGATCGTGTTCGAGCTGACCACCCTCTATCCCGCCGTGAGCACCGCGATCGGCCCCGACCTCCTGATCGACCTGCGCGGACACGACCGGCCCGTCGCGATCCGCTCCGCCGACCGCGGCGACCTCACCACCCTGGCCATGCCCGTCGAGCCCGGCCACTCCGCCTGAAATCCCGCCCGAGCCATCCGCCTGAGCCATCAGCCCGGGCTATCCGCCCGAGCCATCCGCCCGAGCCATCCGCCTGAGAGAGACGACGAGGAGCACACCCGTGACCGCCGCACCCGCCGACCCCGCCGCCCCCGACCCGACCATGGAAGCCATCGGACACGCCGTCGTCCGAGGCAGGAGCGGTGACACCGCCTCGGCACGCCGCGAACTGCTGGGCCTGTGGTCCGGGATCGGCGTGACGGGCGACCCGCTGCACCGCTGCTCGCTGGCCCACTACCTGGCGGATCTCCACGAAGACCCCGCCCAGGCCCTGGCCTGGGACATCCGGGCCCTGGACGCCGCCGACGCCGTGACCGACCATCGCGTCCAGGAGCACCACGCCGGCCTCCGCATCGCGGGCTTCTACCCGTCCCTGCACCTCAACCTCGCCGACGACTACCGCCGGCTCGGCTCCTTCGAAGCCGCCACCGAGCACATCGACGCGGCCAGGACGCACGCTCCCAGCCTTCCCCAGGACCCCTACGGAGACCTGATCCGCGGCGCCATCCAAGAGGTCGGGGAGTCCATCGCCAGGCGGGACCGAACCCCGCGGGCCTCCGCGCCCGGTCCCGCGGCCTGATGCGCGGGCCCGGCCCAGGGCTCAGGACCCGTCTCCCTCCGACTCGGCACGGAGTGCGCTCAGCGGTGCCACGGGAACGATGCCCTCCGCCCGGCGGGACAAGGTCTCGTCGATCGTGACCAGTGCGTCGGCCTGAAGCCGCGCCACGGCGAGGTACTCGGCGTCCCCGAGCGTGTCCCACCCCTGCTCGCGGGCGATGCGCCACGCCGTACGACGGGAGACCCGGTCGCCCAGCAGCCGCAGCTTCACCTCGGTCAGGCGCTCGTGCAGGCGCAGGGCCTCGGTCTCGCCGAGCTCGCCGGACCGGACCCGTGCGTACAGCAGCGACAGTGCCTGAGACCGCACCGGGTTCGGTGCGACGAGCTGGTGGCCGGGATCCACTCGCATGCCGGTCGAGACGATGTGCAGCAGGGTCGGGGCGTCGACCACGTAGCGCGTCATGGCTCGCAGGGTACGGCAGGGCGTTCCGCGCCCGCCCGGAACCGCAGGGGTCCGGAGGGCGGTTCGCGGTCCGGCGGGTCGGCGGGTGGGGGTGACGACGTGGTCGGTCGTTCCTCGTGCGCGCCTTCGCCCCTCGTGGAGGCCTGATACCTGGCAGCGTGGGGACGGCCGGCACCGGACGGTGGCGGCACGGAGGGGAAGGATCCGGCATGGACCATCAGGACGTCGACGCCGCACTGGCGGAGATGCTGCGTGTTCTCGACCCGCTGACCGGCGAGGACTGGACGGTACGGGCGGGGTCGCTCACCTGGTCGTGCCGGCGGACGGCGGCCCACATCGGGCACGACCTCCTCGCCTACGCGGGCCAGCTGGCGGCGCAGCCGGCCGACTCCTACCTGCCCATGGACCTGAACGTCCACCCCACCGCCACCCCCGCCGAGGTCCTCCGGACCGTCACCGCGTGCGGCAGGCTGCTCGGCATCGCGCTGGCGGCCGCCGACCCGTCCGTCCGTGCCTGGCACTGGGGTCCCTGCGACCCCGAGGGGTTCGCGGCGATGGGCGTCGCCGAGATCCTGCTGCACACCCACGACATCACCCGGGGGCTGTCCGTCGACTGGCGCCCGCCGGCGGCGCTGAGCGCGGCCGTGACCGATCGCCTCTTCCCGGACGCGCCCCATGGAGACCCCGTCGACGTGCTGCTCTGGTGCACCGGCCGCGGAGAACTCGACGGCTTCGCGCACCGGGAATCGTGGACGTGGGTGGCTGCGCGACCGGACTGAGCGGTCCGGCCCGCCCCGAGCGGACCCGCGCCGCTCCCGTCCCCTCCCCGGCCCGCGTCAGCGCGTGTACGCCGCGACAGCGGAGGGCAGGCGCTCCACCACGCCGTCCGCGAGCCGTTCGAAGCCGGCTCTCAACAGCGGCGCCGCCGGCCTGGCCAGGCCCCTGAAGCGGAACGTGCGCCACGCTCGACCGAGGCGACCGCGCTCGCACGCCCCCGGGATCGACCCGGACGCGGCGCACCGTCCAGGGATCCCCCTCCTCGCCCCCCTCGCCCCACATCGATGCGCAAACGATGCGTCTTGAGGCGCGGCTCTTGTTCGCCGGATCCTGAGGGGGCCGGGCGCACCCGCCCGGCCGGTGCCCCGCCCCACGCGTCAGCGTGGACGGGAGCCTCCGCCTCCGGCCCGCGGGGCCGGGCGAGAGGAGTCGCCATGATCGCAGCGCTCGGGGCGAACCGCCGCGGACCGCTTCGACACGAGGGCGACGTCCCCGGACGGCCTCGTCCGGCGGGCGAGGGCCGCGCACCCATCCGCGAGGGCCGCGGCACCGAAGAGACAGTGAGGGCGGCCCGCGCGGCCGGCGCACCGAAACCGACGTACACGAGGGGGCAGACATGAACCGGCGCAGTGTCGCGGTGATCGGGTCGGGAGTGGCGGGCCTGACCGCCGGGTACGTGCTCTCGCGGACGCACGACGTGGTCCTGTACGAAGCCGACTCCCGGCTCGGGGGCCACGCGCACACCCACGAACTCCCGACCGGGGCGGGCGGCACCGTGCGCGTGGACACCGGCTTCATCGTGCACAACGAACGCACCTACCCCCACCTGCTGAGGCTCTTCCGCGAGCTCGGAGTGGCCACCCAGGACTCCGAGATGAGCATGTCCGTACGGTGCGACGGCTGCGGCCTCGAATACGCCGGCGCCCGCGGCCCCCGCGGACTGCTCGGCGGCGGGAACCTGCGCCGCCCCCGCCATCTGCGGATGCTCGCCGAGGTACCGCGCTTCCACCGGGCCGCGCGACGGCTGCTCGCCTCGGGGGACGACACCCGGACGCTCGGGACCTTCCTGCGGCGCGGCGGATTCTCCCCGTACTTCGTCGGCCACTTCGCGATCCCGCTCGTCTCCTGCGTCTGGTCCTGCGCCCCGGACACCGCCCTGCAGTACCCGGCGGCGTACCTCTTCCGCTTCCTCGACCACCACGGGCTGCTGTCCGTCACCGGTTCGCCCCAGTGGAAGACCGTGACCGGAGGTTCGTCGGCCTACGTCGACAAGGTCGCCAAGCACCTCGCCTCCGTGCGCACCTCCACCCCCGTACGGGCGATCGAGCGCGGACCCGACCACGCGCGCGTGACCACCCAGGACGGCCACTCCGAGACGCACGCGGCCGTCGTCGTCGCCGTCCACCCCGACCAGGCCCTGCGGATGCTGGCGGATCCGACGCCCGACGAACGGCGCGTCCTCGGAGCGTTCACCTACTCCCGCAACCCCACCGTGCTGCACCGGGACGACACCGTCCTGCCCCGCTCACCCCACGCGCGGGCCTCCTGGAACTACTGGCTCCCGTCCTGCGCGGCCCGCCCCGGGAGCGTGCGGGTGAGCTACGACATGAACCGCCTCCAGCGCCTCGCCGTGCCCGAACCCCACCTCGTCACCCTGAACCCCGGCAGCCGCGTCGACGAGAGCGCCGTGCTCGCCCGGATGGTGTACGAACATCCCGTCTACACCCCCCGATCGGTCGCCGCCCAGCGCGAACTCCCGGGCCTCGCCACCTCCGTCACCGCCTTCGCCGGCGCCTACCACGGCTGGGGCTTCCACGAGGACGGCTGCCGCTCCGGCGTCGAGGCCGCCCGGACCCTGGGGGTGGACTGGTGACGACCGCCGGCACCGCTCCCGCGACACCCGCCCTCTACACCTGCGACATCGCCCACGCGCGGGTCGAGCCGGTACGCCACTCGCTGCGCCAGCGCACCTACCTCTGGCTCGTCGACCTCGACGCCCTGCCCTCGCCGCCCCGCCTCCTCCGCCCTCTCGCCCGCTTCGACGCCCGCGACCACTTCGGCGGCCGAGCCCCCACCATCCGTGCCGGCCTCGACGCCTACCTCGCCTCCCACGGCGTACGGAACGCCGACGGCCGCGTCCTGATGCTGGCCCACGCCCGCGTCCTCGGCTACGTCTTCAACCCGCTCACCGTGTACTGGTGTCACGACAAGGCGGGCCGCCCCGTCTGCGTCGTCGCCGAGGTGCACAACACGTACGGCGGCCGCCACTGCTACCTGCTGCGCCCCGACGCCGAAGGGCGCGCCGACGTCGAGAAGGACTTCTACGTCTCCCCGTTCTTCGACGTCGAAGGCTCCTACCGGATGCGGCTGCCCCTCCCGGGGGACCGCCTCGACCTCACCGTCCAGCTACGGCTCGGGGACGGCAGCCGGCCGTTCACCGCCACCGTCCGGGGCCGGCACCGCCCCGCCGACCCACGCGGTCTGCTGACCGCGGCGCTCCGCCACCCCTGGTCCACCGCGGCCGTCAGCGCCGGCATCCGCCGGCACGGAATCCGCCTGTACCTCAAGGGACTTCCCGTCCGCCCGCGCCCCGCGCCGTCCACCCGAGAAGGCATGCTGTGACACTCTCCCTCACGCCGGACACCTCCGTCCGCACGGCGGGCCGCCGCCCACCCGTCGACGCGGCCCGGTGGCCCGACGTCGCGCGCCTGCCGCAAGCCTCCGCCCTGCGCACGGCCATCGCCCGACGCATCGTCGAACGAGCGCTGGCAGGCCTGCCCCTGCGGATACGGCACGGCGACGGGCCGGGACGGGTTCCCCGCCCCGGAAACCCTCGGCAGGAAGCGCTCCCGGACGGCGCGCCCACCCTCACCCTGCACGATCCCGCGGCCTTCCACCGGCGGATCGGCGCCGACGGCCTCATCGGCTTCGGCGAGTCGTACATGGCGGGCGAATGGGACAGCGACGACCTCGTCCGCCTGCTCACCGTGCTCGCCACCCACGTCGACGACCTCGTCCCCGCCCCGCTGCGCCGCCTCCGCGGGCTCTGGGCACACCGCAGGCCGCTGCGGGACCGCAGCACCATCGAGGGCGCGCGCGACAACATCCACCGGCACTACGACCTGTCGAACGAACTGTTCACGCTCTTCCTGGACCAGAGCCTGACCTATTCCTCGGCGCTGTTCGACACCCTCCCCGCGACGCCGGACGCGCTGACCGCGGCACAGCACGCCAAGATCGACCGGCTGCTCGACCTCGCGGGCGTCGGCCCCGGCACCCGGCTCCTGGAGATCGGCACCGGCTGGGGCGAACTCGCGATCCGGGCCGCGGAGCGCGGCGCCGACGTCCTGACCGTCACGCTCTCCGGGGAGCAGCGCGACCTCGCGCTGCGCCGGATCGCCGAAGCGGGGGTGGCCGGGCGGGTCGCCGTCGAACTGCGGGACTACCGCGAGGTCGAGGGCCGGTACGACGCCGTCGTCAGCGTCGAGATGATCGAGGCGGTCGGCGCCGAGTTCTGGCCCGCGTACTTCACCGCCCTGCGCCGGCTCCTCGCCCCCGGCGGCCGGGTGGCCCTCCAGGCCATCACGATGCCGCACGACCGGATGCTCGCCACGGCCCGCACGCACACCTGGATCAGCAAGTACGTCTTCCCCGGCGGCCTCATCCCCTCGCCGGACGCCCTCGCCCGCGAGAGCGCCGCCGCCGGCCTGCACATCACCGACGACGACGGTTTCGGCGACCACTACGCCGAGACGCTCCGCCTCTGGCGCGAACGCTTCGTCGACGATCCCGGCGCGGTCGACGCCCTCGGCTTCGACCGGACCTTCCGCCGCATGTGGGAGCTGTATCTCGCCTACTCGGAGGCCGGCTTCCGCGCGCGCTACCTCGACGTCAGGCAGCTGCGGCTGGTCGCCGCCGACGGGGACGGGGAGGCCCCGCGGTGAACGGACCGGCCTTCGCCGTCAACCTGGCCGCCTCGGCGGGCGCGGCCCTCGCGGTCATGCTGGTCACCTTCGCCGTGGGCCTGGTGCGGGGCGTCCACCGGATCGTCGACGTCGCTTGGGGCCTCGCCTTCGCCGCGGTCGCGCTCGTCACCTGGGCGCTCTCCGCCGGGTACGGCGACGACACCCGCCGACTCGTCGTCACCCTCGCGACCTGCCTCTGGGGCCTGCGGCTCGCGGTCCACATCGCCCGCAGAGGACGCGGCCACGGCGAGGACCCCCGCTACGCGCGCATGCTCGCCAAGGCCCCGGGCAGCCCGGCCCTCTACGCGCTGCGCAAGGTCTACCTCCTCCAGGGCGCGCTGGTCTGGCTCGTCTCGCTCCCCGTCCAGGCCGCCGCGTACCTCCCCGAGGGAGTCGACGTCCTCTTGGTCGCGGGACTGGTGCTGTGGGCCGTCGGCCTGGCCTTCGAGGCCGTGGGGGACCACCAGCTGGCCCGCTTCAAGGCCGATCCCGCCCACCGCGGACGGGTCATGGACCAGGGCCTCTGGAGCTGGACCCGGCACCCCAACTACTTCGGGGACTTCCTGGTCTGGTGGGGCCTCTACCTGACGGCCTGCGCCACCTGGCCCACCGCGGCCCTCACCCTCGTCTCCCCCCTGGTGATGAGCGGACTCCTCATCTGGGGGAGCGGCAAGCGGCTGCTGGACGCCCACATGGCCGACCGCCCCGGCTGGTCGGCCTACGCCGCCCGCACGAGCGGCTTCTTCCCCCGCCCCCCGCGCCGCACGACGAGCCGGACGGAGCCCCTGTGACCTCCCCGGCCCAGGGCGTCCGCCGGAGGGAGGGGGACCTCCTGGACGTCCTGAGCGCCCCGGCCGTCCCCACCGCCGCCGTACTCCTGCTGCACGGCGGGCGCTCCGAGGGCCTGGAGCCACCGCCTCCGGTCAATCTGCCGGCGTGGCGCATGCGCCCGTTCGCCGCCCGCCTCAGGCGGAGTCTCGCCGACCGGCACGTGGTCGTCGCGCTCGTCCGGTACCGCCACCGGGGCTGGAACGGAGCGCGTGCCGACGCCGCCAGGGACGCCGAGGCCGCCCTCGCGGCGGTGGCGCGGACGGCGGGGGACGTCCCGGTCGTCCTCGTCGGGCATTCGATGGGCGCCAGGGCCGCCCTGCGCGCGGCGGGGCACCCGCTGGTCCGCGGGGTGGTCGGTCTGGCCCCCTGGTGCCCGCCCGGCGAGCCCGTCGAGCACCTCGCCGGCCGCCGCATCCATCTGCTGCACGACGAGGCCGACCGGGTCACCTCGGCGTCGGCCACCTGGGAGTTCGTCCGCCGTGCGCGCGTGGCCGGCGCCCACGCCGAGGGGATCGCCATGCGGCGCGGAGGCCACGCGATGCTCCGCGGCGCCACCGACTGGCAGCGCCGTACCGCGGAACTCGTCGCCGCACTGCTGGTGAACCCGTCCCCCTCCCCGGGCGGAGAACCCGGGGAGGGGGACGACGAGACGGCCTGACGTGGCCCCGCCGGTACGACCGCGTCCGGGCCGCGCCGAGAAGAAGGAGACCTGCCTGATGTCAGCGGTTCAAGGCGTCGAGGACGGGGAGGACCAGATGCTCGCGCACGGCCTCCGCCGGGTCGGCACCAGGGCCCAGGGCCGGTGCGTCACCGACCGCCGCGCGAGCGGCGAAACCGGTGTCCAGATGCGGCATGCGCACGTCCAGCACCGTGAGACGGTCGCGGCGGACCTCACGCCCGGCCACGCCGAGCCAGGCGGCGAGGGCCGACTTCGCCGCCGCGTAGTCGGCCATGCCCCGGGCGGGGCGGTCCACGATCTCGCCCGTCACCACGGCCACGACGCCGCCCGGGGAGAGCACCCCCAGGGAGCCCCTGACGACCGCCATCGGTGCCAGGGCGTTCACGGTGAGGAGATGCTCGGCCGACGCGTCCGACACCGCCGCCACGGATCCGAAGCCGGCCACGCCGAACGCCACCACCAGCGCGTCGAGTCCGCCGAGGACGTCTTCGGCCCACGGCGCCAGCCGGGCGCAGCCGTCCAGGTCGTACGCCTCGAAGACACGCCGAGGCCGCCCGCCGAGCGCCGAGGCACGCTCGTCCAGCCGGTCACGGTCACGGCCGGCCAGAGCGATGGCGCCACCGCGCCCGGCCAACTGCCCGGCGGCCAGCCCGCCGATGGCACCGGTCGCACCGACCACGAGAACCCGGGCTCCGACGACACCCATGGCGTGCTCCTTCTCCGGAGGGCTGCTTCTCTCCTTCTGCGGCCCGGCGCCTCCCGGATGCGCCACCACGCCCCGAGCCGCCGCCGGACCCGCACGGGTCCGCCCCGGTCGCGTCCTCCCGTGACGGGACGATCGCCCGGCGTAACGTGGCCGGGTCGGGTTGGCCAGTGGGCGGAACGGACCGAGGAGCGGTGACGGCGATGCGAGGGACCGTCGACGAAGGCGCGGATCTGGACGTGGTGATCGTCGGTGCCGGTGCGTCCGGCCTCGCGTGTGCCGCCGACCTCCTCGCCGCGGGACTGAAGGTGCGCCTGCTGGAGGCCGAGGACACCGTGGGCGGCCGGATGCGGACCGACCGGATCGGAGGCTTCACCCTCGACCGCGGATTCCAGGTGTTCAACACCTCCTATCCGCAGGTCAGACGGCGCCTGGACCTCAAGGCGCTCAGACTGCGGCCGTTCACCGCGGGCATGCTGCTGCACACCCCCGACGGGCCGCGCCGCTTCACCGACCCCACCCGACGCGGCCGGGGACACGGCGGACTCCTCCCGGTCGAGGGCGCGTCGGCCCGCGACCTGACCGCCCTCGGCCTGCTGTCGGCACGCGACATGCTGGCACCCGCCGCGTGGCTGCGACGCCGAGCCGACGCGACCACCGCGACCGCGCTCGCCGACGCCGGTCTCTCCGCCGAACTCGTCGAGAGCTTCCTCCGGCCCTTCCTCTCCGGGGTCTTCCTCGAAGACGACCTGGAGACCTCGGCGCGCTTCTTCCACCTCGTCTGGCGCAGCATGCTCCGGGGCACGCTGTGTCTGCCGGCCGGGGGCATCGGCGCGGTCCCGGCCCAGCTCGCCGCGCGGCTTCCCGACGGCGTGCTGCGCACCGGAGCCGGGGTCGCCGCGCTGACCCCCGACGGCGTCGCCCTCGCCGAGGGCGGCGAGCTGCCCGTCCGTACCGTCGTCGTCGCCACCGGGCAGGGAGCGGCGGCCGAACTGCTCCCCGGCCTCGACGTGCCCCGCGGCAGGACGGTGACCACGCTCTACCACGCTGCCGCGCGGTCCCCTCTGGCCGAGCCCACTCTCGTCGTCGACGAGCGGCGCCGGTTCCTCAACTCGTGCGTCCTCACCGAGGTCCACCCCGGGTTCGCCGGCGACGGCCGGGCGCTCGTCTCGACCTCCGTCCTCGGCTCCCCGGGACCGGCCGAGGTGGCGGACGTCGAAGCGGCCCTCGGCGAGGCGTACGGAACGGACGTGTCCGCCTGGGAACCGGTGCACCGCGTCACGGTGCGGGACGCCCTTCCCGCGATGCCCCCGCCCCTGGCCCTGTCCCGCTCCACGCGCTTCGCCCCGGGCCGCTACGTCTGTGGTGATCACAGGGCGACGGGCTCGCTCCAGGGCGCCCTGGCCTCCGGGGCGCGAGCCGCCCGGGAGGTTCTGGCCGACCTGAGGGCCGGCGTCGGGTGAGCATCCCCCGACCCGCCACCGACGAGGCGGGATCCGGTTTCGGTGCACGAACGACGCGACTTGTGGGGGGTCGGGACCGGCGGGACCGTGGAGGGGAACGGTCTTGACGGTGTCCAGACCCGGGAGGCGTCATGAGTGACAAGCCGGCACCCGTATCCGCGCCCGTATCCGCGCCCGTACCTCCCGGGGAGACACCCCCGGCCGAGGGTTCCACGTCGTCGGCGCATCAGGAGCGACCGGACGGGGGCATCTGGGAGCACCCGATGGTGTGGGTGTCCCTGATCGCCTTCGGCTCCGTCTTGGTGGCGCTGCTGTTCGCGTTCCGCGTCGGCGGAGGGCTGTGAGGCACCCCGGGGCCGCGTGGAGGCTGCCGCGGGGCTACGGAACCTCGATCAGGAAGAGTTCGTCCTCGTAGCACCAGCCCCACTTCTCCTCGGGGTCCAGGGAGAGCGCCACGGGGTACCCCGACGCCGCGTGATGGGCGTAGGCGTGGCGCCCCCGGGAGCTGTCGCAGCAGCCGACGTGCCCGCACGTCGCGCACCACCGCAGCCTCGCCCACGCCCAGCCCAGGACCTCGCACTCCTCGCAGCCGTCACCGGGCGGTCCGGCCGGTCGCGTGATCTCCGGGAGGTGGCCGCAGACCCGTCCGTCGGGACGCCCGGGGTCGGGCGCCACTCTCCATGACCCCTCGCCTCCCACCGCACCCGTGGTCATCACCCAGCCACCTCGTCTCGCGGATCTGTCCCCCGTACGCCCCCTCTTCCTGTGAACGGGTTCGGAGGGATGCGCGGCAAGGCAGCACCCCTGGCGTGGCGCCGGGGAGCGGCGCGAACCGGGCTCGGGGGCGGCGCGTCAGCGGCAGCGGGCGGTGAAGCCGTGCGCCGCCAGGCCTCGGCAGAAGGCCGCTCGGGCGGGGCCGTACCGCGAGAGGCGGCCGTCGACGAACCACGTGGTGTCCGGCGGGAAGTCGAAGCTGCCGTCCTCGACGCCGTCCCAGCCGTAGCGGAAGTCGAGACCGATGTAGACCACCGAGCGGATCACGCCCCGGAGGTCGTGCTCGCCGGGCAGGTTGGGGATCGGTCCCCGGTAGTTCAGGAGGGAGAAGAGCCGGTTGACCCACTGCTCGGCGCGGACCTGCTCGATCCCGTCGGTGGAGGTGCCGTCCGCCGTGAAGTTCATCAGGCCGGCCTCGGACAGCACGACCGGTTTGCCGTGGTCGCGGGCGAACTTCACGAGCTTCAGGACGTTGCCGTCGTGGTCGAAGTTCCGCCAGACGGCCGCCGGATTGCCGTGCGCGTCCGTGCCGATGTACGCGTTCCGGCACTGGCTCGCGGCGATGTCGTAGTTCTGCGGCGGAGTGCCGTTGTAGAGGTACCCGCGGTCGTGGATCGGCAGGCACAGCTCGTGCGCGAAGACGGACACGCCCATCCAGTCGACGGCGGCGTCCCCCGGGTACATCGCCTCGTACTCGCCCCGCACCGGGTGGAAGACGTACTCCAGGTTGTGCGCGCGGGAGCGGGCGTCCAGGTGGGCGGCCAGCCGGCTGAAGGCGTTCTTGTACGTGGAACAGGACGCGTCCGCACAGTGGTAGAAGGAGCTGACCTCGTAGTCGAGGCGCAGCTTGAACCGGGCGGCAGGGTACGCGTCGGTGAAGGCGAGCAGCCGGTCGAGGGCCGCGGTGTGTCCGCCCGCGGCGATCTCGGCGGTGACCGCGCGCGAGCGGGCCGCCTTGGCGTTCTCGTCGCCGCCGGTGAAGCCGGGCGGATTGTCCTTCCAGCTGATCCCTACCTGCACGGTTCCGCCCTGCTGGGCCAGCATCGTCGCGTAGGAGCGGTGGTTGTCGCCCACCCAGTCGCCGCGGCGCAGCTCGTAGTAGACCGAACCGCCGTCGGCGTCCTGTCCGTAGCTCTGGAAGTCGTCCCAGGCGGTCCGGGTGGACTGGCCGATCAGCAGCTCGGGCGCCGCGGCGGCGGACGCGGTACGGGGGGAGTCGTCGGTGCGGGCGGAGGCCGGGCCCGCGGGCAGGACCGCGAACGCGGCCAGGGCCAGGGCGGCGAGGGACGCGAGGAGCCGGGCGGCGGCCCTCGGGGGACGTGGGTGCTGCATCGTGGCTGCTTCCGTTGAGGGGGGCGGGGGAGAGGGAGGGGGGGAGGGGCGGGGGGGGGGGGGCGGCGGGGGCCCCCCCCCCCCCGCGGGGGGCGCGGGCCACGCGCCCCGGGGGGGTT
>NZ_JBIAMB010000011.1:92777-282987 GCF_042873895.1 Streptomyces sp. NPDC004435
CGGGGGGGCGCGCGGCCCCCCCCCCCCCCCCCCCCGCGCCCCCCCCGCCCCGCCCCGGGGGGGGGGCGGCCGGGGGGGGGGGGGGCGCGGGGCGCCCCCCCCCCCCCCCCGGGCACGGCCGGATCAGACGGCACGCCAGGTGAAGGAGGGGGTGGTGAGCTGGCTGGTCTGGGTCGTGGGCTGGTAGTGGAAGAAGTACGAGACGGTGGCGCCGGCCGGGACCCGCAGGGACAGCTCCCAGCGCCGGTCGGCGGGGTCGTACGTGAGGAAGTGGTTCTGCGGTGAGCCGCCGTCGACGCGGTACTGCACCGTGACGAACGTGGCCTGGAAGCCCTGCGGGGCGAACCAGAGCGTGGCGTCCGAGGCGGAGCCGGTGACGCCTTGGGTGTATCCCTGCGGTCCCGGAGTCGTCGGCGTCGGGGTCGGGGTCGTCGGGGTCGGTGTCGGGGTGGGCGTGGGGGTGCCCGTCGGGGTCGGGGTGGGCGTCGGGGTCGGGGTCGGCGTCGGACCCGTGGAGCCGTTGGTCCACAGCGGCTTCCTGATCTCGGCCAGGAAGCGGCTCAGAACCGTCGGATCGGCCTGGACCCGGGAGTCGCCCCAGTTGCCGTTGGCGCAGCCGGGGCCGCCGGCCTGGGCGCCCGCCGCGCACTGCCACTGCGTCTGCGCGTCCCAGTTCGTGTTGATGTACGCGGCCGCGCGGACGACGTCCTTGTTGCGGTCGACCCAGTCGAAGTAGCCCGCGTGCCAGCCGTCCCAGATGGCCTGCCCGCTGGTGGCCGCCGGGCTGTTGCGGAAGATGCAGCTGCTGGTCTTCGCCCCGGTCCGCGCGCCCTGCGGGGCGGCCTCGGCGACCATCGCGGGCTTGCCGTGGGCGCGGGCGAAGTCGAGGATGCGGTTCTGGAGGCCGACCGGGTCGGTGTCGAAGGAGCCGCAGCCCCACTGGGTGCTCACGGAGCGGGAGTTGTAGAACGAGGAGAGTCCGACCCAGTCCACGTAGGCGTCACCCGGGTACCAGTCGTCGAGGTGGGCCGGGTCGGTGACGACGTAGTTCCACTCCGGGTGGTCCGGGTGGGTGTTCACGGGCCAGGCCGCGCTCTGCCAGACCGTGGCGATCCGGGTGGCGCCGAGGGCGTCGATCCTGCCCTTGATGTAGCGGAACGCCTGCTTGTAGAAGTCCGCGCTGTAGCAGTTCCAGGGGCCGTCGAACTCGTAGCCGATGCGGAGCAGCACGTCCCGGTCGTACGCCTTGAACCGGTTGATCATCTCGTCGACCTTGGCCCGGTACTGGCTGATGAGGTTCGGGTTCCCGGCGGTGACGTCGGCGTCCTGGCGGCCGATGATCGCGCGCAGCGGCTGGTTGCCGCAGCCCGAGGTGGCGTCGGAGAGGTAGAGGCCCACGGCGAGCGAGGAGGTGGGGTAGTCGGCCAGGGTGCGGGCGAAGTCCACCGTTCCGGCACCCCAGTTCGCGGGGCCGGTCATCCCGGCGAGCGGTGCGGGCGAGCCGCCGAGGACGAGGTTGGTGTAGAGGGTCACCGCCCCGGGCGCGGGGGCGCCGAGGGACGCGTCGCCGAGGACGTCCCGGCGGTAGTCGCCGAGGGTGTCGCTGTCCTGGCCCAGGACCAGGCTGACCTTCCCGGCCGGCGGGAGGCCCGGCGGTGCCGCGGCGGAGGTGGCGGCGCCGGCGGGGGTGGGCAGGGCGGTGAAGGCGAGCAGGGCGGCGACGGCCGCGGCGGCGGTGCCGAGGGCGCGCCGGAGCGGAGGTGCGGGACGGGGCATGCGGAGGCCTCCGGAGTCGGGGAAGGGAGAGGGCCGGCGGCATGGGAGCCGGTGGCGGTCGCATGGTGGGGTCCCGGCGGGGGCGGGTCAACGGCGTGCGCACTTTTCGTGCTGCGTAGCAGGTCAGAGGCGACAAGCTGCGAAAAGTTTCGCGAGGAAATCGCAGTTGAAGGAGCTGTAGTGAGCGAAGCTCAGATCTCTTGTCGGAAGTTTTCGCGAAAACCTTGACAGTGTTTTCGGTCGTCCCCGACCTTGGTGGCACCCACCCGTCGCCCTCTTCCCGGAGGATCACCATGGGCCGTTCCCGTGCCCGCAGAACCCTCGGCGCGCTCGCCGCCACCGCCTCGCTCGTCGCCCTCTCCGCCTGCGGCGGCGGGGGAGGGGCGGCGGACGGAACGATCACGCTCACCGTCGCGACCTTCAGCGACTTCGGCTACAAGCCGCTGATCGAGGAGTACCGGCGGACCCACCCGAACGTGGTGATCAAGGAGCGCATCTCCCAGTTCGACCAGCACCACAACCAGCTGTCGACCCAGATAGCCTCCGGCAGCGGGGCCGCCGACGTGGTCGCCATCGAGGAGGGCTATCTCCCCAAGTTCCGTGCGGTGAAGGACAAGTTCACCAACCTCGCCGACCACGGGGCGAACGAACGCCGGGGCGAGTACCTCGACTGGAAGTGGCAGCAGGCCACCCTCGGCACCTCCGACTTCGTCATGGGCTACGGCACCGACGTCGGCAGCCTCGCCGTCTGCTACCGCAAGGACCTCTTCGCACAGGCCGGGCTGCCCACCGACCGCGCCGCCGTCTCCGCGCTCTGGCCCACCTGGGACGCCTACTTCGCCACCGGCGAGAAGTTCCGCGCCAAGGTGAAGGACAAGGCGTGGTTCGACAGTTCGGGCAACATCTTCACGGCCATGATGAACCAGACCGAGTTCGGCTTCTTCGACGCGGACGACCGGTACATCGGCGACACCAACCCCAAGGTGAGGGAGTTCTTCACCGCCACCGCGCGGGCCACCGCCACCGGCCAGTCCGCCAACCTCCAGCCCTTCTCCCAGCAGTGGAACACCGGCATCAAGCTGGGCAGGATGGCGACGATGACCTGCCCGGCCTGGATGACCGGGCTCATCAAGACCGCCGCCGGCGAGTCCGCCGCCGGGACCTGGGACATCGCCTCCGTCCCGGGTGGCGGCGGCAACTGGGGCGGCTCCTTCCTCACCGTGCCGAAGCAGGGCAAGCACGTGAAGGAGGCCGCTGAGTTGGCCGACTTCCTCACCTCGGCCGCCTCCCAGAAGAAGATCTTCACCAGTCCGGTCGGCGCGCTGCCCTCCCTGGTCCCCGTGCTGGAGGACCCCGACGTCAAGGGGGCCACGCAGGACTGGTTCTCGAAGGCCCCCACCGGCGAGATCTTCGCCTCCTCGGCCAAGTCCCTGAAGCCCAACTACCGGGGCACGAAGGACCAGCAGGTCCGCATCCCCTTCGGCAACGCCCTCCAGCTCGTCGAGCAGGGCAAGGCCGACCCCGCGGCCGCCTGGGACAAGGCCCTCGCCGAGGCCGCGAAGAACCTCCGCTGACGCCACCGCTCTCGAGCGAACCGCCCGGACGCGAGCGCCCTGAAGCGACCGCCCCCAAGCGAGCCGCCCGGACGCGAGCCGCCCCGACGCGAGCCGCCCTGAAGCGACCCGCTCCGACAGGAACGGCCCCGACCCGCCGGCAGAGCCGGTTGCCCCCGACCGCCGGCCCGCCGCATCACCACGCCGCTCACGGCGGGCCGGCACCCCTGACGTACCTGGCCTCCCCCCGTACGCCCTCCCCTCTCCGCCCTCCTCCTCCGCCTTCCGCACTCCGCCCCCCCGCCCCCCTCACCCACCTCCCCGGAGACCCCCATGGCGGTCCAGACCCGCCCGCTCCCGACCGCCCCGCCGGGCGCGCCGCGCCCGCGCTCGCGCCCGTCCCGGCGGCCGGTGCGGAACGCGCTCCCGTACCTCTTCGTCGCCCCCTTCTTCCTCCTCTTCGCCGTCTTCGGCGCCTACCCCCTCCTCCAGACCTTCTGGGTCTCGCTGCACGACTGGGACCGCCTCGCCGGGCAGGGGGAGTGGGTGGGGCTGGAGAACTTCCGGCGGCTGCTCGGCGACGCCGACTTCTTCACCGCCCTCTTCAACACCCTCAGCATCTTCCTGCTCTCCACCGTTCCCCAGCTCCTCGCCGCCCTCGGCGTCGCCTGGCTGCTCGACCGCCACCTGCGGGCCCGTACCGTCTGGCGCGCCCTCGTCCTCGTCCCGCAGTACGTCTCCGTCGTCGCCGTCGCCCTGGTCTTCTCCCAGCTCTTCGGCCGGGACTACGGCGTCGTCAACTGGGTGCTCCAAGGGCTCGGCATCGTCGACGCCCCCGTCGACTGGACCGCCGACACCTGGAGTTCGCACCTGGCCATCAGCTTCATGGTCATGTGGCGGTGGACCGGCTACAACGCCCTCATCTACCTCGCCGCCATGCAGGCCGTCCCCCGCGAGCTGTACGAATCGGCCGCGATCGACGGCGCCTCCCGCCTCCTCACGTTCCGCAAGGTCACCCTGCCCGCCATCCGGCCGACGCTCCTGTTCACCGTCGTCATCTCCACCATCGGCGGCCTCCAGCTCTTCGCCGAACCCTTCCTCTTCGACCAGCAGGGCAACGCGGAGGGCGGTGCGGAGCACCAGTTCCAGACGCTGACGCTGATGCTCTACAAGTACGGCTTCATCAACAACGACGCCGGCTACGCCTCCGCCGTCTCCTGGGTGCTCTTCCTCGTCATCGCCGTCGTGGCGGCCGTGAACCTCCTGCTCGCCCGCCGCCCGCGCCGCCCCTGAACCGCCCGCGCCCGCGCCCGCTCCCGTCCCACCCCGCTCCGCCCGCCCCGTCACGGAGGACACCCATGGCAGCCACCGCACCGCCCACCCGGATCCGCCCGCGCCGACCCCGCGCACCGTTCGGTGCCTTCCGTGCGGTCCCGCGCCGGGTCCGGCGTCTCGACGCGGCCGGCCCGCTCGCCTACCTGCTCCTGGCCGCCGTCACCGCCGCCTCCGTCTTCCCGCTGTACTGGAGCCTCGTCGTCGCCTCCCACGACGACAACTCGGTCCTCGCCGGCGCGACCCCGTCGCTCGTGCCCGGCGGGCACCTGATCGAGAACATCCAGCGCGTCTTCGAGCTGTCCGCCTTCTGGCAGGCGCTGGGGAACTCCCTCCTCGTCGCCGGCAGCACCGCCGTCTCCAACGTGCTGCTGTCCTCGCTCGCCGGCTTCGCCTTCGCCAAACTCCGCTTCCGAGGACGGGACTTCCTCCTCGGCTGCGTCGTCGTGACCCTGATGGTGCCGACCCAGCTGGGCGTCATCCCGCTCTACATCCTCGTCACCGACCTCGGGATGTACGGGAAGCTGTCGGCGCTGATCGTGCCCGCGCTGGTCTCCGCGGTCGGCGTCTTCTGGATGCGGCAGGCCGTCGAGGAGAACATCCCCGACGAGCTGGTGGAGGCCGCCCGCGTCGACGGCGCCGGGCTGCTCCGCACGTACTGGCACGTCGTCGTCCCCGGCGTCCGCACCACCGCCACCGTGCTCGGCCTCTTCACCTTCATGTTCGCCTGGAACGACTACTTCTGGCCGCTGATCGCCCTGCCGCCGGAGAACGGCACCGTCCAGATCGCGCTGAACCAGCTCGCCGCCGGCTACTACACCGACTACACCCTCATGCTCGCCGGCGTCGTCGTCTCGGCCCTCCCCGTCCTCGTCGCCTTCACCGTGCTCGCCCGCCGCATCGTCTCCGGCGTGATGGCCGGCGCCGTCAAGGGCTGACCCTTCCGAAAGCAGGAGCACATGACCTCCGGGCCCGTCCTCGGCATCCCCGTCCCCCTCCCCGGTCCTGTCCCCGAACCCCTACTCCCCACCACCCCCGACGACCCCGACGACCCCGTCCTCGTCAATCCGGTGCTGCCCGGATTCCACCCCGACCCGTCGATCCTCCGCGTCGGCGACGACTACTACATCGCCACCTCCACCTTCGAGTGGACGCCCGGCGTGACCCTCCACCACTCCCGCGACCTCGTCCACTGGACCCCGCTCGGCGGCCTCCTCCAGGAGGACCGGCTGCTCGACCTGGCGGGCCGACCCGACTCCGGCGGCGTGTGGGCGCCCTGCCTCTCCCACACCGACGGCCTGTTCCACCTCGTCTACAGCGACGTCACCAACCTCGCCGGCGCCTTCAAGGACGTCCGCAACCGCGTCACCACCGCGCCCTCCCTCGCCGGCCCCTGGTCCGACCCGGTCCCCTTCCCCTCGCACGGCTTCGACCCCTCCCTGTTCCACGACGACGGGCCGGACGGCGACGGACGCAGCTGGGCGGTGTGGATGGAGTGGGACCACCGGCCGGGCCGCCACCCCTTCGCGGGGATCCTCCTCCAGGAATGGGACCGCGCCCGCAGCACGGTCACCGGCCCCGTGCACCGCGTCTTCACCGGCACCGCCCTCGCCCACACCGAGGGCCCGCACCTCTACCGCCGGGGCCGCTACCACTACCTCGTCACCGCCGAGGGCGGCACCTCCTGGGACCACGCCGTGACCGTCGCCCGCTCCCGCTCGCTCACCGGCCCGTACGAAGCCGACCCCGCCGGCCCCCTCCTCACCTCCCGGCACCACCCCGAGGCCCCGCTCCAGAAGGCGGGCCACGGCAGCCTCGTCGAGACCCCCTCGGGGGAGTGGTACCTCGCCCACCTGACCGCCCGCCCGCTGACCCCCCGCGGCGCCTGTGTCCTCGGGCGCGAGACCGCGCTCCAGAGGGTGGAGTGGACCCCGGACGGCTGGCCCCGCCTCGCGGGCGCCACCCCGGTCCCGGGCGGCGAGACCCTGCCCCGCACCGTCGTCCGTGCCCCGGCGCCGACCCCGGCGCCCGCACGCCCGACGCCGCCGGCGCTCGCACCCGTACCCCCGCCCCCGTCTCCGGCGCCCGCCCCGGCCGTGCTCGTACCCCCGCCCCCCGCCCCGGCCTCGCCCGGCGGAACGGAGCAGGTGGTTTCCGCGGACTCCGCCCGGCTCGTGCCGCCGTGGTCGGCCCTCCGCCGCCACCCCGATCCCGGGTGGCTGGCGCCGCTGCCCGGCGGAGTCCGGCTGTACGGCGGTCAGTCGCTCGGGTCCACACACGGGCAGAGCCTCGTCGCCCGCCGCCGTCAGTCCGCCGACGGCGACTTTTCCGTACGGCTCGACTTCCGCCCCCGATCGCCGCTGGCGATGGCCGGGCTGGTCCACTACTACAACACCACGCTCTGGCACTACGCCCATCTGACCTGGGACGAGGAGCTGGGCCGCGTGCTCAGGCTCGGCGTGTGCGAGCACGGCCGGTACGGCGAGCCCGCCGCGCCCCTGCCGGTCGGCGACGGGCCGGTGGAGCTGCGGCTCGCCGTCCGGGGCGCCGAGGGCCGGTTCTCCTGGCGGCAGGGCGGCCGGGACGCTCGGGACGCTCGGGACGGCAGGGCGGTGGAGCGGGCCGGAGACGCGCGGTGGCAGCCGCTCGGGGAGGCCCTGGACGTGTCGCCGCTCTCCGACGAGGGCGCCACCCGGGGCGATCCCGAGACTGGTCACTACACGGCGTGGGGCTTCACCGGCGCCTTCGCCGGGCTGTGCGCCCAGGACCTCACCGGTGGGCGGGCGCCGGCCGACTTCACCCGGCCCGTCCACCGGGAGTGGGCGTGACCTGTGCGGACACCGGCGGGGGCCTGCGGCACCGCCCGTTAGGCTTCGGAGGCACAGCCGACGGGCACCCCACCCCACGAGCGGAAGGCAGGGCATGACGGAGGAGCG
The DNA here is from genome assembly GCF_042873895.1 of Streptomyces sp. NPDC004435. Lineage (NCBI taxonomy): Bacteria > Bacillati > Actinomycetota > Actinomycetes > Kitasatosporales > Streptomycetaceae > Streptomyces > Streptomyces sp. NPDC004435. The sequence continues at coordinate 100,375 of NZ_JBIAMB010000011.1, forward strand.
GACCGACGCCCCGGGCGGCAAGGTCACCCTGCACATGGTCGCGGCCGAGGCAGGGGTCTCCGTCTCCACGGTCTCCAAGGTGCTGAACGGGCGGACCGACATCTCGGCCGACACCAAGGAACGCGTCGAGGAGGTGGCGGACGCCCTCGGCTACCGGCGGCGTCCGGCCCGCCGGCGGGGCAGCGTCGTCGACCTGGTCCTCAACGAACTCGACAGCCTGTGGTCGGTCGAGATCGTGCGGGGCGTGGACGAGGTGCTGCACGCGGCCGGCGCGAGCATGGTGCTCTCCGCCGTCCACGGGCGCAGCGCCGACACCCGCGAATGGATCGAACAGCTCGCGGCGCGCCGCAGCAACGGCGCCATCCTCGTCGTCTCCGACCTGACCCAGCAGCAGCGGCGCAGGCTCGCCGCGATGGACGTGCCGTTCGTCCTCCTCGACCCGGTCGGGCAGGCCGACGCGCTGGTGCCGACGGTCGGTGCCACCAACTGGGCCGGGGCGGTGGCGGCCACCGAGCACCTGATCGGCCTCGGTCACACCCGGATCGCCCATCTCGCCGGGCCCCGGCAGCTGTTGTGCAGCCGGGCCCGTGCCGACGGCTACCGGGCCACGATGGAGGGGGCCGAACTGCCCGTGCCGGAGGGCTTCGTGCGGCACGGGGAGTTCAACGACGTGTCGGGGCGCCGCGAGACCGCTCGGCTGCTCGACGGGCTGGAGGCGGCGGGGGAGCCGCCGCCCACCGCGATCTTCGCGGCCAGCGACCTCCAGGCCCTCGGCGCGTACGAGGAGCTGCGCGGGCGGGGGCTGCGGATCCCGGAGGACATTGGCGTCGTCGGCTTCGACGACCTCCCGGTGGCGCGCTGGACGCACCCCCCGCTCACCACGGTCCGCCAGCCGCTCTTCGACATGGCGGCCATGGCGGCCCACACGCTGCTGAGGATCATCGACGGAGAGCGGGTGGAGAACCTGCGCGTCGAGCTCGCCACCCGTCTCGTGGTGCGCGGCAGCACCGCGCCGCCGTCCTGACGCTCCGGCGCGGCACCGCCCGCGGAGCGTCAGGCCCTCGGCCGGCGCACGGCGGCACTACTCGAAGAACTTCAGGCTCCACCCGGTGTCGGAGGTCGGCCCGGGGACGTTCGCGCGGCGGTAGGTGGTGTCGCCCCACCAGCAGAACGTGCCGGTGTGCCAGTAGCGGTTCTCCCACGCGTACGGGGTGCCCTTGCGCACGGCGTGGAACATGAGCGGGAACCTCGGGCCGGCCGGCGGGCTGGTGGCGATGTCCCCGTCGAGCAGGACGAAGGTGTGGTGGCCGGGGCCGTCGACGGACAGGGTGGGGTCCCAGCCGGCCATCATGGTGTCGCGGTGCGAACCGAAGAGGCAGCCGTTGGACTTGTACCAGTCCCACACGTGGGTGGGGTCGCCGCCGGCCCGCAGCCGCAGGTCGGCCAGGCAGTAGCTGTCGCTCCAGCTGCCGTTGGCGGAGTAGACGATGTGCAGCTGCCCGGCGGGGTCCCGGATCGGTTCGGGCCCCTCGTTGATGTACGGGTTGCCGACGACCCGCTCCCAGGGCTCGCGCGGCTGGGAGATGACGTACCGGGCACCGGTGGGGGTGGTGGGGCCGCTCATGCGGGCGATGTAGAGGTTCTGCTCGACGTCGGTGTCGCCCGCCCAGCCGGACCAGACGAACCAGCGCTGCCCGCCGAAGGTGAAGAGCGTGCCGTCGATGGCCCACTTGTCATCGGGCAGGGCGAGCCGGGTGGCGGCGGTGTAGCCGCTGTCGGGGGCGGCCGAGCTGATGACGTACATCCGGTGCGCGGCGCCCGTGCCGGCGGTGAAGTAGACGTGGTACCGGCCGCCGTCACGGACGATCTCCGGGGCCCAGACCTCGCCGAGCCCTCCGGTGTCGGTCCACACCGTGCGTTCGGGGGCGGTGGCGAGTCCGGCGGTGGTGTCGGCCCGGCGGACGACGATCGAGCCGCCCGTCGCCTGGACGGCGATGTACGTGGAGCCGACCCGGAGCACGCTGGGGTCGGCGGCCCGCAGCGGTGTCTGCTCCGCCGCGGCGGGGGTGGCCGCGGTGGTCGCCATCGCGGCGGTGAGCAGGGTGAGGAGCAGGGTCAGGACCAGGGTGACGGGCATCCCGGACCACCGTCGGGCACGCTTCATGGTTGCTCCCGTGAGCGGATCGGCGCGTTGTACAACGATGTAATCCCGTGGGGAAGCATCGCTGTGTGAAATGGGCATGTCAATGACGCCGGGCGGGTTCACCCTGCCCGGCTGACGAAAAATGTTGGATTCCATGGACTTCCCCGGGGGATTCCGTCGATACATGTTCCGTGTTAGGTTCCCCGGCACCTCGGTCTCCCGAGACGCGGGGCACTCGCCCCCTGCACGAGCCGCTCGCCAACTCCGCACGGACCTCCCGACGTCGCCGCCTCACGGCCCCGGCGTGCGGGGGACTCCGCGCGCCGTCCTGCCCAGGAGGAGTTCGATGCGACGCATCGTCGCCTTTCTCGCGGCCCTGCTGATGACGGCCGGAGGCATCGTCCTCGCCGCCACCGCCGCCGCGACCGCCGCCGTCGTCCCCAAGACGCCGCCCCTGACCACCCCGTGGACCGGTCAGGTGTCCACCACGAACCCGCTGCCCGAGTACCCGCGCCCCCAGATGACGCGGCCCGACTGGATGTCCCTCAACGGGGAGTGGGAGTTCCTCAACCCGCCCACCGACGCCGCCGGCGACGTCGACCGCGAGGCCGCGCCCCCGCTCGGCCGGACCCTGCCCGAACGCATCCTCGTCCCGTACCCCGTCGAGTCCGCGCTCTCCGGCATCATGCGCAACGACGACCGGGACCTGATGTTCTACCGCCGCACCTTCACCGTCCCGCCGGACTGGGACGGCCGACGCGTCCAACTGCACTTCGGAGCCGTCGACTTCGAGTCCACCGTCTGGGTCAACGGCACCCGCGTCACCAGCCACAAGGGCGGCTACGACCGCTTCGAGGTCGACATCACCCCGCAGCTGCGCGCCGGCACCGCCAACGAGATCGTCGTCCGCGTCTACGACCCCACCGACGCCCGCGGCGAGAAGCAGCCGGTCGGCAAGCAGACCACCGACCCCAGCGGCATCTTCTACACCCCCACCAGCGGCATCTGGCAGTCCGTCTGGCTGGAACCCACCCCCGTCACCTCGTTCTACTCCGTCGACATCCGCCCCGACCTCGCCGCCGGCACCGCCCGGGTGAAGGTCTTCACCCGCGGCTCCACCACGGGCCACACCGTCCGCGCCGAGGCCCTGAGCGGCGGCCAGGTCGTCTCCACCGCCACCGGCGGCTTCACCGAGTTCGCCGTCCCCGTCCCGAACGCCCGCCTCTGGTCCCCGGACGACCCCTTCCTGTACGACCTCCGGGTCACCCTCCGCGACGCCACCGGCGCCGCCGTCGACACCGTCACCAGCTACTTCGGCATGCGCGAGGTGGGCACCAAGCTCGTCGACGGCGTCCTGCGCCCCACCCTCAACGGCGAGTTCGTCTTCCAGATCGGCACCCTCGACCAGGGCTTCTGGCCCGACGGCCTCTACACCGCGCCCACCGACGCCGCCCTCGCCTCCGACCTCGTCAAGCACAAGGACCTCGGCTTCAACATGGTCCGCAAACACATCAAGGTCGAACCCGCCCGCTGGTACTACCACGCCGACCGCCTCGGTCTCCTCATCTGGCAGGACATCCCCTCCACCCAGGCCTTCGACGCCACCCGCACCCCCGCCCAGATCGCGCAGTTCGAGACCGAGGCGCGCGAGATCATCGACGAACACCGCTTCTCCCCGGCCGTCGTCGCCTACGTCCCCTTCAACGAGGGCTGGGGCGAATGGAACCTGGACGACACCCGCCGGATCACCACCGCCCTGGAGAACCAGGACCCCAGCCGCCTCATGAACGCCCACAGCGGCTACAACTGCTGCGCCTCCAAGGGCGACCCCGGCACCGGCGACATGATCGACTGGCACGTCTACACCGGACCCGACGCGCCACGCCCCTCCGCCACCCGGATCTCCGTCCTCGGCGAGTTCGGCGGCATCGGCCTGCGCACCCCCGGCCACGAGTACAGCCCCGACGGCCGGTTCTTCGCCTACGAGCAGGTCGGCAGCGCGGCCCAGCTCGACGACCGCTACACCGGCATGGTCCGCGACGTCCAGCGCCTCATGACCACCAAGGGCGTCTCCGCCTACGTCTACACCGAGATCACCGACGTCGAGGGCGAGTACAACGGCCTCCTCACCTACGACCGCAGGGTCCAGAAGGTCGACACCGCACGGCTCCGCGCCGCCCACGCCGGCCTCGTCGCGGCCTCCCGCAACCTCAATGCCACTCCCGTCCACACCCTCGGCCACGTCCGCTCCTTCCGCGTCACCACCCCCGGCCACACCACCCGCCACCTCCGCCACGCGGACTCCCTCGCCCGCACCGACGTCCTCAGCTCCGCCTCCGCCGACGGCGCCCGCCAGGACGCCTCCTTCCGCACCGTCCCCGGGCTCGCCGACCCGCGCTGCCTCTCCTTCGAATCCGTCAACCTCCCGGGCCGCTACCTCCGCCACGCCGGCGGCCGGGCCCGCGTCGACGCCGCCGGAGGCGGCACCTTCGCGGCCGACGCCACCTGGTGCGCCCGCCCCGGCCTCGCCGCCGGAGGCACCTCGTACGAGTCGCTGAACTACCCCGGCTCCTACCTCCGGCACTACGCCGACGCCGTCCACCTCGCCCGCAGCGGCGGACCCGACCCCTGGGACACCGCCTCCTCCTTCGCCGCCGACGCCACCTGGAGCACCGACGGGCCCGCCCTCTGGCGCAGCTCCGTCCTCCTCCCCACCGACGTCCGCCGCTCCCTGCGCGTCACCACCTGGGGGCACACCGACCGCTACCTGCGGCACGCCGACAGCCTCGCCTGGACCGAGATCGTGAACGCGGGCAGCGGCGCCCTGCTCAAGCAGGACGCCACCTACACCGTGCGGCGCGGACTCGCCGACTCGTCGTGCTACTCCTTCGAGTCCGTGAACTACCCCGGCCAGTTCCTCCGGCACGCCGCGAGCCGCGTCCGCAACGCCCCCTCCGACGGCAGCGCCCTCTTCCGGGAGGACGCCACCTGGTGCGCCCGGCCGGGGATCGGCGGGACCGGCGTCACCTTCGAGTCGCTGAACGTCCCCGGCTCGTTCCTGCGCCACTTCGACTCCGCGGTGTACCTCGCCTCGGGCGCCGGCGGCGGCGGCGCCGACCGTCCGCAGACCCTGACCGCCGACAGCAGCTGGTCCCTGGAGGCGCCCTGGGCACCCTGACCGCACGACCGGGCCCCGGCCGCCGCGAGGCGACCGGGGCCCGGCCCCGATCCGGGAAGGCGTGGCCGCTACGAGCGCCCCGCGGCGTTCAGGGCGGCCACCTCCTCCGAGGAGAGCGCCCGGTCGAAGACGCCGACCTGGTCCACGGAGCCCTTCCAGAAGTCGACGTTCCCGCCGCCCCACCTGGCCCGGCCCACCGCCAGCGGACCGGTGCTCACGTCCGCCGGACCCGCCGCGGCCGTGGCCACGAGCGCCCCGTCCACGTACAGCCGGATCTCGTTCCGTGCCGGGTCGCGGACGCCCACCAGGTGGTACCAGCGGCCGAGCTCGGGGGTGGTGGCGAAGCGGGCCCGGTTGCCGCCCGGGGTGCTGAAGGCGAAGGCGCCCTGGCCGTACTGGAGGTAGAAGGGGTTCTCCTGGCGCCGGCCGTCCTGGCTGACGACGGTGGCGTAGTTGCCGGGGAGGGCGTCGAGCGTGGCCCAGGCCGAGACCGTGTATCCGGCGGTGGTGTCGACCACCGGGCCCGCCGTCTGCGCGAAGTCGCCCTGGCCGTCGAAGCGCAGCGCGCTGCCCCGGACGCCGTCCGTCCAGCCGGTGTCCCCGGTGAGGGTGAGCGTCGCCCTGTTCGGGCCGGAGTCGCCGGCCGTCGTACCCGTGCCCTCGTCGAGCGACCAGGAGGCACCGCCCGCCACCGGCGTGCGCTGCCCGGCGGCGGCACCGGCCGCGATCACCTTACGGTTGATCTCACGGACGCGCACCGGGTCGACCTTGATCTCCCTGCGGTCGTACGTGTAGAGGCCGTTGAGCTCGTTCTCCAGGTCGGAGATCTGGGTGTAGACGGAGCCCGACAGCTCGGCGCCCGCCGCCTCCAGGTAGTACTTCTCCGTGTTCTCGACGTACTTGCGGGTCAGTGCCTCCTTGTCGGCGACACCGCTGTAGATCACGGTCGGCGCGCCGGGCCACATGTGGCCGGGGGTGCGCAGGGTGAAGCCGCCGTGCTCGCCGTCCATCGCCGCCCGGTGGTCGGGGTAGGGCGCGTCGGTGTTGTTGTAGTCGTGGTGGTCGATGATGTCGCCCTTGCCCGAATCGCCCTTGGAATTGCAGCAGTTGACACCACTGTGGGCGTTGACGATCCGGGACGGGTCGGCCGCCTTCACCGACTCGGCGATCCGGCCGGACTCCTCGCGGTCCCACTCGCCCCAGCCCTCGTTGAAGACGATCCAGCCGATCACGGACGGGGAGTCGTGGTGCTCGCGCATCATCTCCCGGCCCTGCTCGACGAAGGCCTGCCGGCCGGCGGCGTCCTTGAGGTCGCCGGAGACGAAGTCCTGCCACACCAGCAGACCGAGGCGGTCGGCGTGGTAGAACCAGCGGTCCGACTCGACCTTGATGTGCTTGCGCACCGCGTTGAAGCCGAGCTTCTTGTGTGCCTCCAGATCGAAGGCGAGCGCCTCGTCGCTCGGCGGCGTGTACAGGCCGTCGGGCCAGAAGCCCTGGTCGAGCGTGGCCAGCGAGAAGACCGGCTTGCCGTTGAGCACCAGTTTCGGAAAGCCGCCGACCTTCTCGACGGAGATCTTCCGCATGCCGAAGTAGCTGCCGACGCGGTCGGACGACCGGCCGTCGGTGAGCCGCACGTCGAGGTCGTACAGGTACGGGTCGTCCGGGCTCCACAGCCGGGCCTTCGGCACCGGAAGCCGCAGTTCGCGGTCGGCCGGGCCGCTGATCCGGCCGACGATCCTGCCGCGGGCGTCCCGGGCGACCGCCTCGACGCGCGCGCCGGCCGAGGCGCGGGCGGAGCGGACCGTCACGGCGAGGGTGGAGGTGTCGACGTCGGGGGTGGTGACGACGTCGTCGATGGCGACGGGCGCGACCGGCTCCATCCACACCGTCTGCCAGATGCCGGAGGACTGGGTGTAGAAGATGCCGCCGGGGTGGGTGGACTGCTTGCCGGTGGGCTGGTTCGGGCCGCCGGTGTCGGTGACGGCGACGACGATCTCCTGCGGGCCCCTGGCCTTGAGCGCGTCGGTGACGTCGGCGCTGAAGGCGTCGTAGCCGCCGGTGTGCTCGGCGACCTTCCTGCCGTTCACGTACACCGTGGCCCGGTGGTCGACGGCGCCGAAGTTCAGCATCAGGCGGTTGTCGCGGCCCGTTCCGCCGACCTTCCAGCCCTTGGGGACGTCGACGAGCCGCCGGTAGACCATGTGGTCCTCGTGCCGCTCGATGCCCGAGAGCTGGGACTCGACGGGGAAGGGCACGACGATCCGCTCGGGCAGGTCCCGGCCGAAGACGGGCGTCTCGCCGGCCTCGGCGGGGGCGAACTGCCAGGGACCGTTGAGGTTCTTCCACTGCGAGCGGACCTGCTGCGGGCGGGGGTACTCGGGCAGCGGGTTCCTCGGGTCCAGCTCGTCGCCCCACTCGGTCGTGAGGCGGTGGGTGGAGGCGTTGGCCGCCGAGCGCAGGAGCCGGGGGACGGTCTCGCCGCCGTTGGTCAGCCCGCCCGCGCCGTCGTAGTCGATCCGTACCTGCTGGCCCTTCTGGACCGGCGCGCCGAGCTCGACGACGGCGGTCGTCGGGTCGCCGGGCGCGGCCTTGACCGAGCGGATCGGCAGGGGAGTGGTGTCGGCCTCGACGGTGAGGTGGTCCGCGAGCCGGTCGAGTCCGCCGACCCGGTGGTCGAAGCGGAGCCTCAGCTGGCGGCCGCCCGCCGGGACGGTCGGTTCGACCGGGTAGACCGCGAAGTCGTCCGGTGGCGTGAACGCGGACTCCGGCACGAGCTGCTTGGGCATCGACGGCGTCGACCAGCGCAGGAACATGTTGGCGCCGCCGACGTCCTGGAACATCTCCAGGCGGAAGTCGTGCTTCTCGCCTGCGGTCAGCCGCACGGGCGCGCTGGTCTGCTCCCGGTCCCAGTCGGGCACCCAGTGGTCGATCACCGGCTCGCCGTCGACGAACAGCCGGAAGCCGTTGTCGCCGATGCCGTGGAAGGTGTAGTCGCCGGTGACCGGGGCGGCGATCCGGCCGGTCCAGCGCGCGGTGGTGTGCTCCGCGCTGCCGGTCAGCGCCTCGAACGTGCCGGTGAGCCCGGAGAAGTCGACCTGCGGGTCGAGCGCGGTGCCACCGAGCCGGGCGAAGTCCCGGGCACCGGGCGCGGACATCGCGAAGTACTCGCCCTTGAGGCCGTGGACCTCGATGGCGGGGGCCGTGGAAGCGGCCGAGGCCTGCGTCCGGTCGGCGGCGAGGGCGGCGGCCGGCGGAGTCAGGGCGCCCACGGGGAGGACGAGGGCGGCGGCGGTGAGGAGGGACCAGAATCGGGTGCGGGGGCGGGTGGTGCGTCGTTGTCGTGTCATCACGTCTTCCTCGTGCGGGGCAGGAGGGGGGCGAGGGGGCAGCCGGCCCCGGAGCGCTCCGCCGTGCGGCGGTTCCGGCACGGAGGCCGGCGGGGAGGCCGGCGGGGTGACGGCGTACGGCGGGGAGGTACGCCGGTGGCGTACGGAACCGGTGTACGGCGGCTGCCTGCGTAGGGGGTCGGCAAGGGGCCCCGGCGGGGCGGCCGACCGGAATTCCAACGTTGGAAATCGGCGTGCAGCGGAATGACAGCACGCCGCGCGGAGGCTGTCCAGACCCCGCGCACGCCCTCTGTGAGGGTTCGTCAACAAGCCGTACCGGATGGCCCTTTCGCCTCCGTGAGGGATTCCGGAAAACGTTGTCCCCGGCTCTTGCAGAGCTCGCCGCGGCGCGGTTATAACGTTGTAAAGCCGGAGTCGCCGCCCGTCCCGGAAGGCACTCCGAGCCATGATCTTCCCAGGTCAGGGCCATGATCCGGGCTGATCGAGACTGTGCGTCACAGGTCCGCCGTCCTCATCGCGGCGGTCCGGCTCCGCTTCCCCGCCCCCGCGCGACCGCACGCCGCCCGGCGGTGCTGTCCCCCGCCAAGGAGTGTCCTTCCGATGACCCTTCCGCAGAGATCCCGCACGCTCTCCCTCGCCTGCGTCGTCGCGGCCACCGCCGCGCTCGCGCTCTCCGGCTGCGCCAAGTCCGAGACGACCGGCGAGGCCGCCGGCGACAGCGGCCAGGGCGCGCAGACGGTCCAGACGCCGACCGCCTCCGCCGGCCCCGGCTGCAACCTCACCACCTACGGCGCGCCGAAGCTCGACCTCAAGGACGCCGTCGTCGGCTTCTCCCAGTCGGAGAAGGAGGCGAACCCCTTCCGCATCGCCGAGACCCAGTCCATCAAGGACGAGGCCGCGAAGATCGGAGTGAAGAAGCTCCTCACCACCAACGCCCAGTCCCAGCTGTCCAAGCAGATCAGCGACATCCAGGACATGCTGGCCCAGGGCGCGCAGTTCCTGATCGTCGCCCCGCTCAACTCCGACGGTCTGGAGCCGGCCTTCCAGGCCGCCGCCGCCAAGAAGGTCCCGGTCCTCACCATCGACCGCAAGGTCAACGCCACCTCCTGCAAGGACTATCTCGCCTTCCTCGGTTCGGACTTCGTCGAGCAGGGCAAGCGGGCGGCGGACGCGATGGTGAAGGCGACCGGAGGCAAGGGGAAGGTCGCCATCCTGCTCGGCTCCTCCGGCAACAGCGTCACCACGGACCGGACCAAGGGCTTCGTCGACCAGGTCGCCGCCACGGCGCCGGGTCTGGAGATCGTCGCCCAGCAGACCGGCGAGTTCGCCCGCGACAAGGGCCAGCAGGTCATGGAGCAGCTGATCCAGTCCAAGCCCGACATCACGGCGGTGTACGCCGAGAACGACGAGATGGCGCTGGGTGCCGTCACCGCCCTCAAGGCGGCCGGCAAGAAGCCCGGCAAGGACATCAAGATCGTGTCGATCGACGGCACGCGCAACGCCGTACAGGCGCTGGTCAACGGCGAGTTGAACGCCGTGATCGAGTCCAACCCGCGCTTCGGCCCGCTGGCCTTCGCCACCGCGCAGAAGTTCTACGCGGGCGAGGGCGTCCCGGAGGACGTCATCATCGCGGACCGCGCCTACGACCCGGCGAACGCCGCGGAGTCGCTGGGCGGCGCGTACTGACCGAAGGGGGCGGGTGCGGGGACGGGAGCGGTACGCGGGGGAGCCCGGCGCGCTCCCGGTACGCACCTCCTCCTCGTGGATCCGCGGGGCCGCACCCGGCCTCCCCGCTCCGTGCGGCCCCGCGCCGCACCGGCCCCCTCGCGCACCGGCCCCGCGCGCACCGGCCCCGCCGGTTCCCGCGGGCCGGCCGCCCCCTCCGACCTCCGCCCACCCCGTCCCACCCCGTCCCACCCCACCCTCGAACCCCGGAAGGCCCCCATGGCACCCCCCGAAGCGGCAGCGTCCGCGGTCCGCGGCACGGCGTCCGCGTCCGCGCCGACGGTGCTGGAGGCCCGCGGCGTCGGGAAACGCTTCCCCGGCGTCGTCGCCCTGGACGACGTCTCCTTCACGCTCCGCGCCGGCGAGACCCACGCCCTCGTCGGCGAGAACGGCGCGGGCAAGTCCACCCTCATCAAGGTGCTCACCGGAGTGCATCGCCCCGACGCGGGCGAACTCCTGCTCGTCGGCAGCCCGGTGAGCTTCGCCCGCCCCTCCGAGGCGCAGAGCGCCGGGATCTCCACGATCTACCAGGAGGTCAACCTCGTCCCGCTGATGAGCGTGGCCCGGAACATCTTCCTCGGCCGCGAACCCAAGAACCGTCTCCGCCTGATCGACTTCCCGAGCATGCACGAGCAGGCGGCCGAACTCCTCGGCGGCTTCGGTGTCACCGTGGACCCGCGCCGCCCCCTGCACACGCTCGGCCTCGGCACCCAGCAGATGGTCGCCCTCGCCCGCGCGGTCTCGGTCGACGCCCAGGTCGTCGTCATGGACGAACCGACGTCGTCCCTGGAACCCCGCGAGGTCGAGACCCTCTTCAGGGTCATCGAGGACCTCAGGCGGCGGAACATCGCCGTCGTGTACGTCAGCCACCGCATGGACGAGCTCTACCGGATCTGCGACCGCGTCACCGTCCTGCGCGACGGCCGGCACATCCACACCGGCCCGCTCGCGGAGCTCGACCGGGTGAAGCTGGTCTCCATGATGCTGGGCCGGGAGGTGTCCGAGCTGCGCCGCAACGGCGTCACCAGCTTCGGCACGGACGGCCACGACGTCACCCGGACCCCCGTGCTGACGGCGAAGGACCTGGTACGCCGCCACCAACTGGACCACGTCTCGCTGGAGTTGCATCCGGGCGAAGTGCTCGGCCTCGGCGGTCTGCTCGGCTCCGGCCGCAGCGAGACGGCGAAGGCGCTGGCCGGCGCGCTCTCCCTGGACGCGGGGGAGGTACGGGTCGCGGGCACGCCGCTCGCCCGCTCCTCCTCGGCGGCGGCCATCCGGGCGGGGATCAGCCTGCTCCCGGAGGACCGCAAGGCGGAGGGGATCGTGCCCGGCCTGTCCGTGCGGGAGAACATCGTCCTCGCCGCCCTGCCCCGGCTGTCACGCGGCGGCGTGGTCTCCCGGGCGCGCCAGGACCGCCTGGTGGAGATCTTCATGAAGCGGCTGCGGATCAAGGCGTCCAGCCCGGAGCAGAAGGTCGGCGAACTGTCCGGCGGCAACCAGCAGAAGGTGCTCCTGGCCCGCTGGCTCTGCCTCGAACCGAAGGTGCTGCTCCTCGACGAACCCACCCGGGGCATCGACGTGGGGGCGAAGGCCGAGGTCCAGGCCCTCATCGACGAACTCGCGGGGGAGGGCCTGGCCGTCCTGCTGATCTCGTCCGACCTGGAGGAACTCGTCGAGGGCGCCGACCGGATCGTCGTCCTGCGCAACGGCGCGACCGTCGGCGAACTCGTCGGCGAGAACGTCTCCGAAGGCGCCCTCCTCGCCGCCCTGGCCGACCACGCCCCTCCCGCCGACCGCGCGGCACTCACCGACCAGGCCCCGGACACCTGCCACCCCCGATCCCCCGACGACCCCACCGCGACCCCGCCCGCACCGGCAGGCGAACCCGAACCCGCATCCACACCACCACCCGCATCCCCACCCCCACACCCCCGCCCCGCATCCGAGGAGGCCCCCCGATGACCGCCCAGGCCACCGCGGAACCCGTCCGCGGCGAGGGAGCCCGAGACGCCGGCGGCCCCGGCGCACCCGGCACCAAGAGCTCCGGAACCCGGGGCCGTCGCGGTACCGCCGCCTGGCTCCAGGAGTACGGCGTCTACGCGGCCGTCGCCGCGCTGCTCCTCTTCAACGCGGTCTTCACCGACCACTTCCTCACCGCCGACAACTTCCGCACCCAGCTCATCCAGGTCGCGCCGATCGTCATCGTCGCGCTCGGCATGGCCCTGGTCATCGGCACCGAGGGCGTCGACCTCTCCGTGGGCTCCGCCATGGCCCTCGCCGCCGCGCTGCTGCCGCTCTACCTCGGCTACGGACTGATCCCCGCCCTGCTCGTCGCGCTCCTCTCGGGCGCCCTCGTCGGAGCGATCAACGGGACCCTGGTCTCCGTCGTCGGGCTCCAACCGATCGTCGCCACCCTCGCGCTGTTCGTCGGCGGACGCGGCCTGGCGCTCGTCATGGCGGACGGCCGGCTCAAGCAGATCGTCAACCCCGACCTGCTCGCCCTCGGCACCGGAAGCTTCCTTGGCATCCCGCTCGTCGTCCTCATCGCCGGCGCCCTGGCCCTCGCCGTCGCCTTCGTCGTCCACCGCACCACCTTCGGACGGCAGGTCGTCGCCATCGGCGGGAACCGCGCCGCGGCCGCCCTCGCGGGACTCCCCGTCAAGCGCGTCCTGACCGGCGTCTACATCCTGTGCGGCGTCCTCGCCGCCCTCGCCGGCGTCCTCGCCACCGCCCGCCTCACCGCCAGCGACCCCTCCTCCCTCGGCACGCTGATGGAACTCTCCGCGATCACCGCCGTGGTCGTCGGCGGCACCCCGCTCAGCGGCGGCTCGATCCGCGTCCTGGGCACGGTCGCCGGAGCGCTCCTGATGCAGCTGCTGCGGGCCACGCTCGTCAAGCACGACCTGCCCGACTCCACCGCCCAGATCGCCCAGGCGGCCATCATCGTCGCCGCCGTCTACGTCGCACGGGAGCGCCGATCCCGATGAAGCAGACCCCGTCCGCAGCCAGAGCAGCCACAGCGGCCCCGGCCGACCCGGCCGACCCGACAGGGACGCCCACGACGGCCGGCACGAAAGCCCCGGAAACCCCGGAAGCCACCGGCACACCCGCCGCCCCCGGCAGGCCCTCCGGCCCCCACCCCGGAAGCACACGAGCGGAACGCCTCCTCGCAGGCGTGCGGAGCCAGGGCGTGCTCGCCGTCCTCCTCTCGGTCGTCGTGATCGCGTCCTTCGTCTACCCGACCTTCGCCACCCTCGACAACGCGCGCGGCGTCCTCGTCCAGGCGTCCTTCCTCGCCGTCGTCGCCCTCGGCATGACCCTGGTGATCATCACCGGCGGCATCGACCTGTCCGTCGGCTCCGTCTTCGCCCTCGGCGGCGTCCTCGCCGCCTGGGCCTCGCAGTGGGGCCTGCTGCCCGCGCTGCTCGCGCCGCTCGTCGTGTGCGGTGCGATCGGACTGCTCAACGGCCTCCTCATCGCCCGCGCCGGCATGGCCCCCTTCATCGTCACCCTCGCCTCCCTGCTGGGCGCCCGGGGCCTGCTGCTCGCGCTCACCGACGAGGGCGCCACCACCCATCTCGTACCGAAGGGCTCGGCGTTCGCGGAGCTCGGCCAGGGCAGCGTCGCCGGGTTCGGGTACCCGATCCTGATCGCCCTGGTGCTGTTCGCCGCGGGCGGCCTCGTCCTGCAGCGCACCTCCTTCGGCCAGACGCTGTTCGCCGTCGGCGGCAGCGGCGACGCGGCGACCCTGATGGGGCTGCCGGTGGCCCGCGCCAAGGTCACGGTGTACGTGCTCAGCGGCCTGCTCGCGGGCTTCGCCGGGGCGATCAACGCCGCCCGGCTCTCCTCCGGAGTCACGATCATCGGCACCGGCATGGAGCTCGACGCCATCGCCGCCGTCGTCATCGGCGGCACCCTGCTCGTCGGCGGCGCGGGTTCGGTGACCGGCACGCTGTGGGGCGTCCTGCTGCTCGCCGTCATCCAGAACCTCATCAACCAGATCGGCTCGCTGAACTCCTCGTACCAGTCGGTGGTCAGTGGAGGCTTCCTGATCCTGGTCGTGGTGGCCCAGCGGTACGTTTCACGTACCAGAAGAACGCTCTGAAGCCGATCCGTACCACCGCAACCGCCCCGCCGGTCCCGTCCCGGCCCCGACACCGGCCAGAGCCGAACCAGAGGAGTCTCGTGGGCGTCAGCCTCAAGGACGTCGCGCAGAGGGCCGGCGTCTCCATCAAGACCGTCTCCAACGTGGTCAACAACTACCCGCACGTCACACCGCAGATGCGCGCCAAGGTGCAGCGGGCCATCGACGAGCTCGGCTACCGGCCGAACCTCACGGCCCGCCACCTCCGCAAGGGGCGCACGGGCATCATCGCCTTCGCGGTCCCCGAGCTGGGCAACCCGTACTTCGCGGAGCTGGCCGGCGCGGTGATCGACGCGGCCGCCCAGCACGACTACACCGTGCTCGTCGACCACACGGCGGGGCTGCGGGAGCGGGAGCTGCTGGTCTGCCAGGAGTTCCGCTCCCACGTCATCGACGGGCTGATCCTCAGCCCCATCCACCTGGAGAACGGCGACCTGCTCGCCCGCCAGGAGACCTCCCCGCTCGTCCTCCTCGGCGAGCGCGAGTACGACGCCCCGTACGACCAGATCGCCATCGACAACGTCGCCGCCGCCCGCAGCGCGGTCCGCCACCTGCTCGACCTCGGCCGCCGTCGCATCGCCTTCCTGGGCTCCCGCACCGGCCGCGAACGCCAGCCCGCCCACCTGCGGTTGCGCGGCTGGCGCGAAGAGCTCACGGCCGCCGGTGTGGAACCCGACGACCGGCTGGTCGTCGCCACCGACGGCTACGGCCGGGGCGACGGCGCCGACGCGATGGCCACCCTCCTCGACCGCGACGTCCGGCCCGACGCCGTCTTCGCCTACAACGACCTGATCGCGCTCGGCGCGCTGCGCACCCTCGCCGAGCGGGGCCTGCGCGTCCCCGACGACATCGCCGTGGTCGGCTTCGACGACATCGAGGAGAGCCGGTACGGCACGATCAGCCTCACCACCGTCGCCCCGGACAAGCGGGCCATCGCCCGGCAGGCCGTCGACCGGCTGGTGGAGCGCCTCGCGGGCGCCCCCGTCACGGAGCCGCGCCGCATCCGCCCCGGCTACGAACTCGTCGTCCGCGAATCCACCGGCGGCTCCCACACGGTGGCCGCGCCGCGAGCCTCCGCGACGGCGACCGCCCCCGTGACCGACGCTCCCTGAACACGTCCTCGGGGCCCGTCCCGCCCCGAGGACGCCCGTCCTTCCTCCCCCCGGCCCGAGGAATGCCCATGCCCCGACCCACCATCCGTCACCGCCCGTTCGGCACCACCCCCGCCGGGGAGGAGGTCACCCTCTGGCACCTGGCGTCGCCCTCCGGGGCGTACGCGGAGATCCTCACCTACGGCGGAATCCTGCACGCCCTCGGCGTCCCCGACGTCCACGGGCACACGGACAACGTGGTCCTCTCGCTCGGCTCGCTCGACCAGTACGCGGAGAAGAGCCCGTACCTCGGCGCCCTCATCGGCCGGTACGCCAACCGCATCGCCCACGGCCGCTTCACCCTCGACGGCGTCACCCACCACGTCCCCGCGAACGACCGGGGCCACGCCCTGCACGGCGGGCCCGACGGCTTCGACACCCGCGTCTGGAGCGCCGCGCCGCTCGTCGACGGCGACACCGCGGCCCTGCGGCTCACCCTGCGCAGCCCCGACGGCGACATGGGCTTCCCGGGAACCCTCGACGTCACCGCCACGTACGCGCTCGACGCCGCCGGCACCCTCTCCCTGGAGTGCGCCGCCACCACGGACCGAGCCACCGTCGTGAGCCTCACCAGCCACGCCTACTTCAACCTCGCGGCCGACGGCGGCGACGTCCTCGACCACACCCTCCAGGTCGACGCCACCGGCTATCTCCCCGTCGACCCCGCCGGCATCCCCCTCGGCCCGCCGGCGAACACCTCGGGAACCCCCTTCGACCTCACCGCCCCCCGCCGTCTGCGCGACACCCTCCTCGCTCCCGCCGACGAACAGCTCCGCCTCGCCGGCGGCTACGACCACTGCTGGACCCTCGCCGGCGCCGAGTCACCGCAACCCCGCCGAGCCGCCCGCCTCACGGCCCCCGGCGCGGCGCGCGTCATGGAACTCTGGACGACCGCGCCCGGCCTCCAGGTCTACACGGCGAACCAGCTCGACGGCACCCTGACCGACCCCGCCGGCCGCCCGCTCCTCCGGCACGGCGCGGTCTGCCTGGAGGCCCAGCACTTCCCCGACGCCCCCAACCGCCCCGCGTACCCCAGCCCCGTCCTCCGCCCGGGCACCACCGCCCGCCGCCGCACCGAGTTCCGCTTCCCCCGCCCGACCGGTCCGTGACGGCCGGAAGGGGGCGGACCCGCGTCCGCCCCCTTCCGTTCCGCCTGCCGCCTCACACGCTGAGCGCCTCGCGCACGGTGCTCTCCGCACCGGACCCGCCCGCTCCGGAGGAGGTGACGCGGCCCGCCTCCAGCACGAAGTACCGCTCGGCGGCCCGCATCGCGAAGCCCACGTGCTGTTCGACGAGGAGGACCGACAGACCGCCCCGTGAGGTGAGGGCCAGGATCACGTCCTCGATCTCACGGACGACGGACGGCTGGATGCCCTCCGTCGGCTCGTCCAGGAGCAGCACCCGAGGCCGGGTGATCAGGGCCCGGGCCAGGGCGAGTTGCTGCCGCTGGCCCCCGGAGAGGAGGCCCGCGCGGCGGCCGGCCAGCTCGCCCAGGACCGGGAAGAGGTCCAGGGCCTCCGCGATCGCCTCCCTGCCGTGGGGGCGCCCGTCCGCGACGAGCCGCAGGTTCTCGGCGGTGGTGAGGTGGGGGAAGGACTGCTGGCCCTGGGGGACGTACGCCATGCCCCGGGCGACCCGCCGGTGCGGGGCGAGACGGGTGATGTCCTCGCCGTCCAGCAGGACCGTCCCGGCGGTCGGTCTGATCGACCCCATCGCGGCCCTCAGGAGGGTGCTCTTGCCGGCGCCGTTGTGACCGAGGACGGCGGCGACGCCGTCCGCCGGGACGGTGACGGTCACCTCGTGCAGCACGGTGCTGCGGTTGTAGCCCGCCCGCAGGGCCCTGATCTCCAGCACGGCGGTCACGCCCCTTCCACACCGCTGACGGCGACCTCGCGGTCGGGTTCGGAGACGCTCCCGAGGTAGACCTCCTGGACCCGGGCGTCGGCCTGGACGTCGGCGACCGAGCCCTCACTGAGGACCCTGCCGCCGTGCAGGACGGTCACGCTGCGGGCGAACGACCGCATGAAATCCATGTCGTGCTCGATGACGACGACCGTCCGCTCCCCGCTCACCCTCCGCAGCAGCTCGCCGGTGGCCTCGCGTTCGTCGTGGCTCATGCCGGCGACGGGCTCGTCGAGCAGGAGCAGCCGCACGTCCTGGACGAGGAGCATGCCGATCTCCAGCCACTGCTTCTGGCCGTGGGCCAGCGCGCCCGCGGGCCGGTCGCGCAGCGCCGTGAGCCCGGTGGTCTCCAGCGCACGCGTCACCGCCTCCGGCACGTCCTTGCTCCGCCTGAGCAGGGTCGCCGGACCGCGCCCGGCACCCGCCGCGATGTCCAGGTTCTGGAGCACGGTCAGCTCCTCGAACACCGTGGCCGTCTGGAACGTGCGGCCGATGCCGAGGCGGGCGATGCGGTGCACGGGCTTCCCGCGCAGCTCCCGGCCCTCGAAGCGGACCGACCCGGTCGAGGCCACCAGTCCGGTGATCGCGTCGACGAGAGTGGTCTTGCCGGCCCCGTTGGGGCCGATCAGGAAGCGCAGGTCACCGGGGTGGATGTCGAGGTCGACGCCGTCGACGGCGGTGAACCCGTCGAACGTCACCCGCAGGTCGCGGACGACCAGTCCGTCGCCGTTCATACGGTTCCTCCTCGGGGAGCCGGGGGAGTGGTACGGGTCCGGGCGCGTCGCCCGCGGACGACGGACACCAGGGAGGCGAGCCCGCCGGGGAGGAACCCGACGGCCACGACGAAGAGCAGGCCCTGGAGGTAGGTCCACGCGGCGGGGAACGCGTCGGACAGGCCGCTCTGGGCCCAGGCCACCGCGATCGCGCCGAGCACCGCGCCCAGCAGTGACGCCCGGCCGCCGACCGCCGCGCCGATGACGAAGCCGATGGACGGCACGATGCCGATCAGGGCGGGCGAGATGATGCCGACGGCCGGGACGAAGAGCGCGCCGGCCAGCCCCGCCGCGCCGGCCGCGCCGACGTACGCCACCAGCTTGACCACGGCCGGGTCGTATCCGAGGAAGCGCACCCGCTCCTCGGCGTCCCGCACGGCGATCAGGAGCTCGCCGTAGCGGCTGACGAACAGTTGCCGGACCGCCGCCATCAGCAGCAGGAGCGCGGCGGCGATGACGAAGTACACCATCCGCTGGTTCACCGGGTCGTCGAGGTCGTAGCCGAAGAAGCCCTGGAAGTCGGTGAGCCCGTTGGTGCCGCCGGTCGTCGCCTGCTGTCCGATCAGCCAGATCGCCAGGGCCGCCGCGAGCGCCTGGCTCAGGATCGCGAAGTACGCGCCCTTCACCCGCCGCCGGAAGACGCACAGCCCGAGCAGGGCGGCGACCGCCATCGGCAGCAGCACCGTCATCGCGAGGGCGAAGACCGGGTTCGCGAACGGCGCCCACCACCACGGCAGCGCGTCGGAGGTGCCGTAGAGCTGCATGAAGTCGGGCAGCGTCTGCCCGGTCGCGGCGGCGTCGGCCAGTTTCAGGTGCATCGCCATGGCGTAGCCGCCCAGGCCGAAGAAGACGCCCTGGCCGAGGACGAGCAGCCCGCCGCGTCCCCAGGCGAGGCTGACGCCGACCGCGACGATCGCGTAGCACAGGTACTTGGCGAGGAGGTTGAGCCGGAAGTCGGAGAGGACCAGCGGCGCCACCCCGACGAGCAGGACCGCGCCGAGGAGGAAGGCACCCGGCACACGGAACCGGGCGAGGGGTGAGGGGGCGACCGGCTCGTCCGTGGTGCCGGGAGTGCCGGGAGGGGAGAGTGTCGTCGTCATGCCAGGCTCCGGGTACGCAGTGTGTAGAGGCCCTGGGGTCGCCACTGGAGGAAGGCGACGATCGCCACGAGCACGAAGACCTTGGCGACGCTGACGGTCGTCGAGTACTCCACGACCGACTGGAGCACGCCCAGCGCGAAGGCGGTGATCACGCTCCCCTTGAGCTGGGCGACCCCGCCGACGACCACGACCAGGAAGGCGTCGACGATGAAGTTCGTGCCCATCGTCGGGCCGATCGGGCCGACCAGGGTGAGGGCGACGCCGGCCACCCCGGCCAGGCCCGAGCCGATGAAGAAGGTCGTCCGGTCCACCGTGGCGGTGGCGATGCCGGACACCTCGGCGAGGTCCCGGTTCTGCACGACGGCCCGGATGCGCCGCCCCAGCGGCGTCAGCCGCAGCAGCAGCGTGAGGCCGAGCACGCACAGCAGCGCCAGAGCGAGGATGAACAGCCGGTTGGTGGCGAAGGTGACGCCCGCGACGGAGACGTTCCCGGTGAGGAGGTCGGGTGCGCGGGTCTGGACGTTGGGGGCGCCGAAGACGTCCCGGGCGAGCTGCTGGAGCATCAGGGAGACGCCCCAGGTGACGAGCAGGGTGTCCAGCGGCCTGGCGTAGAGGCGCCGGATCAGCAGCCATTCGAGGAGTGCCCCCATGGCGCCGGCGACCAGGAAGGCCAGCGGCAGGGCGACGAGCAGCGGGGCGCCCGCGCCGCCGAGCGACTGCTGGAGGACGTACGTCGTGTACGCGCCGGCCATGATGAACTCGCCGTGCGCCATGTTGATCACGCCCATCTGCCCGAAGGTGAGGGTCAGACCGAGCGCGATGAGCAGGAGGACGGCACCGATGCTGATGCCGGTGAAGGACTGGTTGAGGACGACCGTCATGAAGCGGCTCCGGAAGGGGACGGGCGGGGCGTGAGGGCGGAGGGCGGATCAGGAGAGCCCGGCGGCCCAGGGGTAGCCCTTCAGGTACGGGTCCGGCTTGATCGGCTTGCCCGAGTTCCACACCTCGTCGATGAGCCCGTTCGCGCCGATCTTCCCGATCCGGGCGGTCTTGTGGACGTGCTGGGTCGCCCCGTCGACGGTGATGGTGCCCTCGGGCGCGTCGAGCGTGATGCCGTCCGCGGCGGTCTTCACCTTCGCCACGTCGAAGGAGCCGGCCTTCTCCACCATCGCCTTCCACAGGTACACGGCGTTGTACGCGGCCTCCATCGGGTCGCTCGTCGGCTTGTCGGCGCCGTACGCCGCCTGGTAGGCCGAACGGAACTTCTCGTTCGCCGCGCCCGGGGTCGTCTGGTAGTAGTTCCAGGCGGTCAACTGCCCTTCCAGGTACTGCGTCCCGATGCTCTTGACCTCCTCCTCGGCGATGGACACCGAGAGCACCGGCAGGCTCTTCGCGGTGAGCCCGGCCGACTTGTACTCCTTGAAGAAGGCCACGTTGCTGTCGCCGTTGAGGGTGTTGAAGACGGCGTCGGCGCCGGCCCCCTTGACCTTGTTGACGATGGTGCTGAACTCGGTGGAGCCGAGCGGCGCGTAGTCCTCGCCGACCACCTGCATGCCGTTCGCCTTCGCGTACGCCTGGATGATCTTGTTGGCGGTGCGCGGGAAGACGTAGTCGCTGCCCACCAGGTAGAGCCGGGTGAGGCCCTGCTTCCTCAGGTACTCCAGCGCGGGCACGATCTGCTGGTTGGTGGTGGCGCCGGTGTAGAAGATGTACGGCGACTGTTCGAGCCCCTCGTACTGCACCGGATAGAACAGCAGCGACCTGTACCGCTCGAAGACCGGCTTCACGGCCTTGCGGCTCGCGGAGGTCCAGCAGCCGAAGGTGGCCACGACCTTGTCGTCCGTGATCAGCGCCTCGGCCTTCTCGGCGAAGGTGGGCCAGTCGGAGGCGCCGTCCTGGCTGACGGCCTCCAGCTTCTTGCCGAGCACACCACCGGAGGCGTTGATCTCCTTCACCGCGAGGAGGAGCGCGTTGTGCACCGTCACCTCGCTGATGGCCATGGTGCCCGAGAGCGAGTTCAGCAGGCCGACCTTGACGGTGGCGCCGGACGTGTCCGCCTTGGCCTCGGCGCCGGGGGACGTACCACTGCCGGTCTTGGCGCCGCAGGCGGCGAGGACTCCGGCGGCGCCGACGGCCGACATGCTCGTGAGAAGACCGCGTCTGGTGAGGATGAGCCCGGACATGCGTGACCTCCGTGCCCCGGAGGGCGAGATGAGGGGAGCGGAAGACTCCGATCGCTGAAGTGCGACACAGCCTGCGCCGGATCTGTTTCCACCGCGTTTCCGAGCAATTGATGAACAGTTTCCACAGGAAGCAATTGCCGGCAGGACGCAGGAGAGGTTCCGTCAGAATCCTTGCTGACAAGCGCAGTTGCTGCCACGCCGCCTTGCTTCCTGACGGAAGGATCGGCTTCCCGGACCCCCTGGGGGATCGCCCCGGACGGCGGTAGGCTCGACGCGTCCCCACCCCGGGCGGACGTACCGACGCGAGCGCGAGGAGCGAGATGACGAACCGGCATCAGGACCTGCTCCACCTGCTGACCCGGGCCGAGCGGCTGTCCGCGCGCCGGCTCCAGTCCGTGCTCGGCGCCTTCGACTGTTCCCTGGAGGCGTGGCGCGTCCTGGACCTGCTCGCCGACGGGCGGGGCCACACCATGACGGCTCTCGCCGAGTACGCCTTCCTGCCGGCCGCCACCCTGACCAAACTCGTCGACCAGCTCGTCGACCGGAACCTGGTCTACCGGCGCGCCGACCCCGCCGACCGCCGCCGCGTGCTCGCGGCCCTCACCCCCCGGGGCGTCGAGCACCGGCAGTTGCTGTCCCGCGAGGTGGGCGCCGACCGGGAGCGGTGGGCCGCCTCGCTCGCCGAGGCCGACGAGGCGCACCTCGCGGAGCTGCTGCGCCGGCTGACCGGGGCGCTGGGCGACGGCGACGCCGTCACGGCCGCCGGGGCGGGGCGGGGAGCTGGGCGAGCACGTTGAAGTCGTGCCCGTCCGCCTCCGCCAGATAGATGCGCTGCCGCACATGGCGGCCGCTCAGCCCCAGGAGCCCCCGGGGACCTTCGTACGAGACGTGCTCGGCGGCCTCCCCGATGGCGGACACGTCGAGGGTGCGGGCCCGCTCGACGAGCGCCGCCAGCAGCAGCACCCCCTCGTAGCAGGACTCCCCGAGACTCCCCGGCACCGGGGCGTCGATCCCGAAGCGCCCGGCGTACAGCCCGTGGAAGTCCATGCTGTTCCGGTCCGCCAGGGACGCGAAGAACCCGGCCGTGCTGAACAGGCCGGCGGTGGCGTCAGGACCGCTGCCCAACAGCATGTTCTCGTCCATCAGCGTACTCAGCCGCAGACACCGCTGATCGAGACCGGAAGCGGCGAAGGCCCGGTTGAACCGGACCGCGTCACTGCCCACCAGCAGCATCAGCACGCCGTCCGCCTCCGCCCGCTCGACGAGCCGCAGCACGCCGGCGAAGTCGTCCGTGCCCAGCGGCAGATACGCCTCCCCGCACACCCGGCCGCGGCAGTCGCGGGCGTACCGGCGGGCCGCCCGCGCGGTACGCCGGGGCCACACGTAGTCGTTGCCGACGACGAACCAGCGCCGCACCCCCCGCGCCTCCATGAGCCAGCGCATCGCGGGGAGCAGCTGCCCCGCGGGGGTCTCGCTGGTCAGGAACACGCCCTCGGTGCGCTCGCCCCCCTCGTACAGCGCCGTGTACACGTACGGCACCCGGTGCGCGATCCGCGGCGCGACCGCACGCCGCACGGAGGAGATGTGCCATCCGGTGACGCCCTGCACGAACCCCGTCGCCACCAGCGCCTCGACCTCCGCCGCGACCCGCCCCGGGGCTGCCCCTCCGTCGACCTCGACCAGCCGCAGCTCCCTGCCCAGCACGCCGCCCGCCTTGTTGACCTCCTCCGCCGCCAGCCGGGCACAGGCCCCGCACGTCGGACCGAACATCCCGGCGGGCCCCTGCATCGGATAGACCAGCGCCACGTTCACCGACGCGTCGTCGACCGTGGACCACTCGGGGAGGTGGAGGGGGAGCGGCCGCTGCATGGCGCCCATGATGGCCGCACCCGCGGCCGCCCCCAAGCCGCGCCCCCGATCGAGACCGAATCGTAGACGTCACCTGGATCCGAAAAGGATCTGGAGAACGTGTGTAGACCTGAGGCTGTCGGGGGAGGACTGTGTCGGGCGTCCCAGGGAGGCCCAGTGGGGCCCGAACCCGGGCAGCCACCGAATTGACCAGAAGGACGAGCATGGCCAGCGGCACCGTGAAGTGGTTCAACTCCGAGAAGGGCTTCGGCTTCATCGCCCAGGACGGAGGGGGACCGGACGTCTTCGCCCACTACTCCAACATCTCCGGCAACGGATACCGCGAACTCACCGAGGGTGAGACGGTGACGTTCGACATCACCCAGGGTCAGAAGGGCCCGCAGGCGGAGAACATCGTCCGCGGCTGACACGGCTCGCCCCTTCCGACGGCGCCCGCACTCTGTGCGGGCGCCGTCGTCGTGCGGGGGACCGGGCAGGGAAGGCCCTGGGCCGGGTGGCCGACGGGCTGTCGCCCATGCGGGGGCGAGTGAACGTTTCCGTTCTCCCGCTCGCGGCAGGGAGCCGGAGAGGATCATGCGGACCCGGCACGCCCCGCCGGGACCCCGCGCCCTCCCGGAGGTGGCTCCCGTGGCCCTCGTCGTCATCGTCGCCGTACTCGCCCTGCTGGCCGGCCTCGCCGCGAACCGGTGGCTGCGGCCGCGCCTCGTCAACGCCGACGACGACGAGGGAATGGCGGTCAAGGACCTGGTCGGCCCGCTGCTGACGATGACCGTCCTGCTGCTCTCCTTCGTCCTGGTCACCGCCAACGGTTCCTACGGCAAGGCCGAGGTCGCCGCCCGCGGCGAGGCACGCGCCCTGGACCAGCTCGTCGAGACCGCCGAGTACGCCCCCGTGGCGCAGAGGGCCCGGATCCAGGCCGACGCCGTCTGCTACGCCCGCGCGGTGCGCGTCCAGGAGTGGCCCGCGATGTCCGACGGCAACGGCTCGACGGCCCCGAGCGTGTGGTCGACCTCGTTCCGGGAGACGTTCGAGACGCTGGAGGGCCGGCCGGCCTTCGGGATGCTGGTGGCCGCCGACAACAAGCGCTCCGACGAGCGTGAGGAACGCCTGACCCAGGCGACCTCCAGCATCCCCAGCACCATCTTCTGGTTCCTGCTGGCCACCCTGGTCGTCACGGTGGCGGCCCTGGGGATCTGCCTGCCCCGCAGGAACAACCGCGGCCAGATCGTCACGCTCGTCGTCATCACCGCCCTGCTGACGACGGCCCTGGTCATCATCCGCGACGTCGACCGGCCCTTCGGCGGCATCATCGACATCGAACCCACCGCCATCGCCGAGGCCGAGCGCCAGGCACGACGCGACTTCACCGCGAACCACCCCGCCTCCGAACTCCCCTGCGACACCGACGGAAGCCGCCGCGCCGCCTGAGCTCGGGCGGTGAGCCGACGCGTACGGGGCGCCGGTGCGCAGCCCCCTCCGACGACCTGCTCGGCGTCGCCCCGGCCCGCGACGCCGCCGGCCCTGCCCCGCCCCTCCCTCACCGTGCCTCCGTCCGTACCGCTCTGACCTGCGCTTCGACGCCGTCCTCGGCTTCGTCGCCCGCAGAACCGCGGACCGGCACGTCGCCGCGGACCTGACGGCCGACGTCTTCGTGGCCGCGCTGGAGGCGTTCGAAGGCTACGACCCCCGGCGCGGTACGCAC
Source organism: Streptomyces sp. NPDC004435 (assembly GCF_042873895.1). Classification (NCBI taxonomy): domain Bacteria; kingdom Bacillati; phylum Actinomycetota; class Actinomycetes; order Kitasatosporales; family Streptomycetaceae; genus Streptomyces; species Streptomyces sp. NPDC004435. Next base: position 125,592 of record NZ_JBIAMB010000011.1, read on the forward strand.
CTGATGTGGCTCTACGGGATCGCCCGCAACACGCTCGCCTCGTACGCCCGTCACACGGCGCGTGAACGGGAGGCGGTGGCCGCGGTGAGCGGCCGACGGCTGCTGGACGAGCAGGACCTGCTGCGGTTCGAGGAGCGCATCGACGCCGAGCGGGAGGCCAGAGACCTGCTCGCCCGGCACGCGGGGCTGTCCGAACCGCTGCGCTCGGTCATCGACCTGGTCGCCGTCGACGGCCTGACCACGAAGGAGGCCCGCGAAGGTGCTCCGCATCTCCCCGGCGACGGCCCGTGTCCGCCTGCACCGTGCCCGTGCCGCGCTGCGCGCCGGGCGCCCCTCCCCGCCCGAGACCTTCAGCACCCACCTCGCGGAGGCCACCCGATGAACACCCCCACCGGATTCAAGCAGCGGCTCGGCGAGGAGCCGGCCGTCCTGGAAAGGGCCAAGGCCGAGCGTGCCGCCGAAACGGCGTCCGCGCACGACGGACCGAGGACCGCCCGCCGCGTCCTCGCGCGGCCCGGCATACGGCGGACCGCGTTCACGGGCCTGGCCGCGGGCACGGTCGCCGTCGCCCTCGTCGCCACCACGGGCGGCGACGGGGTACAGCCCCCACAGGTGAGCGCCCTGACGGTCGCCCAGGTCCTGGACTCCGCAGCGGCCAACGCGGAGAAGCGCCCGGACAAGCAGCCGCGCCCGCGTCAGTGGATCTACAAGGACAGCGTCGTCTGAGGGAGCGTCTGCGAGCACGACGCGCACTGGGTCCGGTACGACGGGGCCAAGAGCGCGTTCGTGGACGAGACCGTGTCCACCGGAGACCGCCAGGTCGTGACGGTGATCGGTACCCTGATCGGCGGGCAGGGAAGGGGCCTGACCGGGCCACGGGAGATGCGTGAGGCCCTGTCCCGGCTGCCCACCGACCCCCGCGAACTCCTTGAGCGGGTGAGCCGGGATCCCTTCTTCCGTTCCATGATGGAGGAGCTGGGCTTCGCGCTCACCGAACCCGGTCGCGGAGCGCGCGACGGGGACAAGGTGAAGTACCCTCCGGCGACCACCCCCGGAGACCAGTTCGCCAGGATCCTCAACATCCTGCAGACCGCGCCGGACATCCCTCCCCGGATCAACGCCGCGCTCTACCGCGGGCTGGGGCTCATCCCCGGCACCGAACTGGTCCGCGAGCCGATGCGGGACGCGGCCGGCCGGTCGGGGATCACCCTCGCCTTCACCACCAAGGGCGAGATCCGGGACCGCCAGTACCTCTTCCTGGACCCGGACACGTACGCCTACCGCGGTCACCGCCTGGACGTGGGCGGAGTGCGCGACCACTCTGATTCCTACGCCGTGGTGACGACCGGTGTGGTCGACCATCCCGGCCAGGTCCCCGGCGGCCCCGCCCCGCACCCCTCGGACGTGGTCGACCGTCCCGACCTAGGGTCTTTCCCGCGCAACCCGCGCTGAACCACGGCTCCGGGGTCCGACGCCGCCTGGTTGTCGGACCCCGGTGCTAGCGTCGTGATCATGGCGAACCGTTCCTATCTCTACTCCGCAGACTCGATGCCGACCGAGGAGGGGATCCCCCAGCGGATCCGATGCATATCCGAGCACAACTGGGACATCCCGCTCGCGCACAAGCTCCTGGTGGGGCGCGGCACCACCGTCGTCCCGTCCATGATCTGGAATCCTCCGATCGGCATCGCCGCGGACTACGCCGAGGGTGCGGCCCTGCTCCGCGACCTCCTGCGCGAGGTCGGCAAGGGCCTGGAGGACGACGCCGAGTTCGCCGAGTGTGCCGCGAGGACCACCGCACACCTCGACAAGCAGCAGGCGAAGTACTTCGTCCTGGAGACCGGGGAGATCGTCTCGATGACGGACGACGATCCTGCGGAGAGCGTCAGGCGTCTGGCGGCCGACGACATCCCCCACGCCGTCGCCCAGGCCGAGGCGGCGCTCGCCGGCCAGAACGACGACTGGCTGGCCTCGGTCCGAGCCGACTGGCAGAGGCACTTCGCCTCCTTCTACAGCGAGGCGCTGTACTTCTCCTTCCCCGAGTGACACGGGTCGCCCTCGTCGCCGGACACGGCGGCCACGCGGCCGCCGTCGTCCCGGCCGGGCTGCCGGTCAGGTGATCAGGGGGCTGCGGGGACGGCGGCGGTCAGCGGGCGGAGGTCGCCGTACAGGGCGGCGTGGAGCGCGGCGGCGATCTCACGGGCCCGCTCCTCACTCTCCAGACCGTGCAGGACGTAGTAGACGGGGCCCGCGTACGCGTCCGAGCGGACCTCGCCAGCGGCTACCAGCCGCATCACGGCGTCCCGGGCGGCGGCCGTCACGGCGTCATCGACGGTGTGCTCCGGGTCGGCGGTCAGGGTGTCCGCCTTCACCGTCCACCATGCCCCCTGGCTCTCGATCGCGATCAACACGGCCTGCTCGGACTTGGCCCGCCGGTAGGCGGCGTCGAAACTTCCGGCGCCCGTGGCGTCGGGGACGAGGGGCGCGGGGCAAGGGGTCGGCAGCGGCTCCATGCAGCCATCGTGCCAGGCGTACCGCCCGGTGCCCCGGTCGCCACGACCGGAAGGTCTGCCTACGAGGAACAGAGGCACCGGGCTGCCCGGTCGAGCACCCGCCCTCGCAGCGTCGCGTGGGCGGGCGGGCGGGCAGCTCACGGCGGTCGCTCCTGCCCACGGCTGCCACAGCCCCCCGCCCGCCCGCGGGTCACGGGGCGGGCGGGGGCTGAAGAGGAGCAGCGCGTCCTCACCGACGGTCGTGCACCGGGCCGGCGCCGGGGCTGCATCTGCCGTGGACGGTGGAGTGCCGTGGTCAGTTGTCGGAGCCGACGGTGTTGTCGTGGCCGGCGTTGAACACGTCGTCGGCGGCGAACTGCCCCCAGTCGCCGAAGACGATGGTGTAGGAGTTCTCGGGCTCGTATTCCACGTTCACGTCGGCGTTCGCGAATCCGGCGCTGCCGAGGACGATGGCGCCGGCGGCGAGGACGGGGAGGAGGAGGGAGCGCATGATGGGCACCTTTGTGTGGGGGGTTGTGGGGCCGAAACGCTCCTCAAGCTAAGGCGTCGGGCCACCGGCGCCCCGTGTCTCCGCCCGCGTGGCTCGGGCCTTCAGCCGATTGGGGCAGTCGCGCGAGCGACCCGGCCGAGCCGACGCGCCGAGGGCGACGCGTACGGCCCATGCGGCGATTCCGGAGAACGGCCGCGCCGGTCACGTGCCTTGGACGGTCAGGGGACGGCCTGCTCCAGCACAGCGCGGCAGTGCGCCCGGGCCGACTCGGACAGCAGCGGCCGCCCGCAAATAGGTTGACCGCCGGTAGGAAGCCCTTGATGATCACCGACCGAGGGTTGTCTCACTTCTCTGGGGGTTCGTGGTGGCGGGGGCTGATCGTGCGGACGGCTTCGATCCGGTCGGTTTCGAAGGGACGGTCGCCGAGCTGGCGGAGTCGGCGGAGTTCTCCGGCGCGATCCGGGTGACGCTCGGCGGGGAGGCACTCTTCACCCGGGCTTTCGGGATGGCCTCACGCCGATGGGCCGTGCCGAACACCCCCCGCACCGGTTTCCGCGTGGCCTCGGTCTCCAAGACGTTCACGGCGGTCGCCGTCCTGCAGCTCGTCGAAGCCGGGCGGATCCGCCTGGACGACCCGCTGGTGGACTACGTCCGCGAGTACATGCCGCGGCTCGACCCGCGGGTCACGGTCCGTCACGCCCTGACGATGACCTCGGGCATCGGGGACTGGTTCGAGGAGGGCAGCGCGGAATGGGAGGCGGCGTGGACGGCGCTCACCGAGTCCCACCCGCTGTACCTGCTGCGCGGCAACAAGGACTACGTGCCCCTGTTCGCCGGCAAGGAGGCTCACTTCCCGCCCGGGGAGCGGCACCTCTACAACGGCGCCGGCTACATCCTGCTCGGCCTGCTCATCGAGGCCGTGACCGGCCGCTCCTTCGAGGAGGTCGTCACCGAGGAGGTCTTCGCCCGGGCCGGCATGAGTGGTGCCGGCTTCCCGGCCCTGGACGAGCTGGGACCCGACATCGCCGAGGGGTACCTCACCACCGCGACCGGAGCCACGCCGTATCGGACCAACCACTACGCGACCACTCCCCGCGCGGCGGCCGACGGCGGCGCCACCTGTACGGCCGCCGACCTGACGGCCTTCAGCCAAGCCCTGCGCCACGGGCGGCTGCTGGACGAGGAGATGACGCGCCTGGCCCTCACGCCGCAGGTCGCCGAGTACGAGAAGAAGATCCGCGGCTACCGGTGGATGTACGGCTTCGGCCTCAGCCACCTTCTCGACGACGACGAGACCGTGGTCCGCTGGGGTCACACGGGCGAAGAGGACGGTGTCAGCGCGCGCCTCTTCCACTATCCCCGGTACGACCTGGATGTGGCCCTTCTCGGAAACGTCAGCTGGTCGGCCGGTGAGCTGGGCTGGGCCATCCACGGCGCCATCGTCGGCCCCTGAGCCCCTGAGCCCCTGAGCCCCTGGGGCCCTGGGGCCCCAAGCCTCTTCGTCCCCCGAGGGCCGCGGCGTACCCACCCGCAGACGCCGGCGGAGGCACATGCTGATCCGGAGGGATCGCGACGGCGGGGGCTGCACCGTCCACCGTCTTCGTCCCCGGGACGCGGTCAAGCGTGGGCTGGTGGAGCTGCCGACTCGCCCAGGGACCGGCGCTGGTCGTGGGGCACTCGCCCGGTGGTCTACGCCTCGCTGGAGTTCGCGCGGTGCCGCCCGGAAGAAGGCTGCGGGGGCTGGTCCTCGCGGGTGCGAGCGCCCCGACCCGCCGCGGTCCGTGGACGAGCGTCGTACGGGTGAGCCACGGCGCTCGTCCCGCGCGTACCGGCCCACCGGTCGGCCCCGCTGGAACGGCGCGCTGCTGCGGCGTCCCCCCGTCCAAGAGCGCGGGTGACCGAGCGGTTCAGCGTGGTGCGGATCGCCGCACGGGGGGCGAACTGTGACGCGCCTGTGACCGGTCGAGTGACGTACGCCATGGCCGTCCGGGGGCGGGGCTTGATCGACTTGGTCCATGCGCCCGCACACCGCCCTATCGCCCGCACTCGTCGCCGGGTGCCTGGTCCTCCTCACCGCCTGCGGAAGCCAGAGCTCCACCGGCGGTTCGGCATCCACCGCCCCCGACCCCGCACCCTCTGCCGTCGCCGAAGAGAAGGACGGGATCCGGATCACCAGCGCCGACACCGGTGGTTGTGCGCGGCCCTGTGCCACGTACACCGTCACCGGTCCGGTGGACGGCCCGGTCGTCACCATCGCCGTCTTCGAGTTCCGGACGGCCGAGGGGCGGGCGATGGACAACGTGAAGGAGACCATCCCGGCCGTCGCGCCCGGCGCCACGGTGACCCGTACCGTCACCGCCCCCCTCGCCCCGCAGGATTCGCTCCTCGGGGGCAGGGTCCAGATCGGCACGGTGCGGACCCTGCCCGCGGCCGAGGCGCCCGCTGCCACCGGCCCCTGCCCGCCGTCGGGCGTGCGGGTGTACGCGGACGAGGGCGACGCGGCCATGGGGCTGCGCGCCGTCGGCCTGCACCTGGAGAACTGCGGCACACGGCCCCTGTCTCTCGACGGCTACCCCGCGGTCCAGCCCCTCGACGAGGACCACCGGGCCCTCCCGGACGTCCGTGTCCTCCAGGGCGGCGAATCCATCGCTGCGGGCACCGGTGCGGACGGCCCGGCGCGCCCGTTCAGTCTTCGCCCCGGTGAACGTGCCCAAGCGGGTCTCGTCTGGCGCAACACCACGGAGGCGGGTGACCCGGTCAACGCCCCGTACGTCCGTGTCCGGTGGCGGCCGGGTGCCGCCCCCGTCATGGTCGTCCCCGAGCTCGACCTCGGCACCACCGGCCGCCTGGCCGTCGGCCCGTGGAAGCCGGCGCGCGACAACGGATGAGCGGTGCGGCACCGTCCACTGGGGCGGCCTGCTGGCTGCCCGCCGGCCGGAGCCTGGCCCCCTCCCGGTGCAGGCGCGGAGGTCGCGAACGCGAAGGCCGCGACGCCTCATGGCGCCGCGGCCCCGGCCGTGCCCTCCCCGCTGGAGCGGGTCACGGAAACGGCGGCGGGCCCCTGAGGGCGCCCGCCGCCGTCGATCACCTCGCGAAGCCGTAGTCCAGCAGCTTCTTCACGTCCGCCGCCCGCTGCGCCTCGCTCGGCGCGGCGAGGACCGTGCCGATGACGGTCTTGTTGCCGCGGGTGGCCGCGAAGACGAGGCAGTACTTGGCCTGCTGGCCCGAGCCCGTCTTCACGCCGATCGCGCCGCTGTAGGTGCTCAGCAGCTTGTTCGTGTTGCTCCACGCCATGTTGCGGTAGCCACCGGTCTTGGTGGTCACCTTCTGCGTGGTGGACTTGGTCTTGACGATGGTGCGGAACGTGCTGTTCTTCATCGCACTGCTCGCGATCTTCGTCAGATCGCGCGGGGTCGAGTAGTTCGCCCCGTTGCTTATCCCGTCGAACGAGTCGAAGTGCGTGTTCCGCAGCCCCATCTTCCGGGCCTCGTCGTTCATCTTGCCGATGAACGACTTCACCCGGGCCGCCCGCGTGGAGCCGGTGCCGAACTTGTCGGCCAGCGCGTAGGCGGCGTCGCAGCCCGACGGCAGCATGAGGCCGTAGAGCAGCTGCCGGACCGTCACCTTGTCCCCGACGATGAGCCGGGCCGAGGAGGCGTTCTTCGAGACGATGTAGTCGCTGTATGCCTTCTGGATCGTGACCTTCGCGTCGAGGTTCAGACCGCGCTGGGCCAGTACCACCTTCGCCGTCATGATCTTGGTGGTGGAGCCGGTCGCCCGTCGGGTGTCCGCGGCTTTCCCGAACAGCGACGTGCCGGTCCCGTTGTTCATCACGAAACCGCCCGGGGCGGAGACGGACGGTGTGGGCGGCGTCGCGGCCTGCGCCTGGCTCACGGAGAAGCCTCCGGCCAGCACGGCGGAGGTGGTGACCACGACCGTCACGGCGCGCCGCACGCGCAGTGGCGTAGTTATCAAAGTGTTCTGCCCTCGGTAGGAGTTGTGGTTGTCGAGAAGGACCGTACGTCCTTCTCCCCCACAAGATGCGCATAGGGGCCCCGGCGGGTGCACGAAGAGACGTGACGTAGCCCTCATTTCCTTCCGTCGGCGCAACCACCACGGGAGGCCGGGAGGCCGGGCCGAGGGCGCGGAGGCCGGGTGACCGGGGCCCGGGCGGCTGGGGCTCGGGCGGCCGGGGAGCGAGGACCGGGGGAGCCGCTACGGACGAAGGCGCGCCGCCGAGCGGCCGTCCGGCCGGCGCACGGGGCCGGGTCGTGCGGCCCTGTGGGTGTCCGTCGTCGGCCGGCTTCAGGGCGTGGCGTGGAAGTACCGTACGCAGGTGCGCAGCAGGCCGTCGTCCGCGATCGTGAACACGTCCACGAAGCGCTGGTCGGCCGTGGTGCTCCCCGGCGTGACCCGGCGGCCCGTCGCGATCACCGTGCGGTTCTGCGCGACGACCCGGTCCACGACGTGCCGGGCGCCCGGCAGGGCGTGCAGGACGTGGGCGCGCAGGGCGTCCGTACGGCCCCGGGCCGCCTGCTGACCCGGGAGTTCCAGGACCATCGCGTCGTGCAGCAGCGAACCGCAACCGTCGAGGTCACCCCGGTCCAGGTAGTCGTAGACCAGCCGCACGTGGTCGAGGCCCGCGGCGGTCACCAGATCCCCGCATCCCGGGTTTCCGGTCGTCATGGTGTCTTGGCTGTTCAACGGTGCCAACCCCTTTCACCTTCCGTCCAGGATTCTGCGGCGCCCGCCCAACTCGCCGTTATCGCCGCCCTATCGCGTACCGGGGATTTCATGGCATGGACAGGAGGGGAGGAGATGTGGAGACTGTCTTCACTTGATCCTGACGTCCCGGTGCGGACCGGCACGTTCCGGTGTGGCGCGGTGCGGTTCCGGTGTGTCGTCTCGTCTGTTGCGTGGGGGAATCAGTGGCTGCTGCCGACGGCGGGTTAGGGCATCCGGACGTCCCGGGCGGACCCCGTCTCACCTTCCGGGTCCTGGGACCGCTCCAGGTGCAGGGAACCGCCGGACCGCTGCGCGTGCCTCCCGGACGGCAGGAGGTGATCCTCGCCGCGCTCCTCCTGGAGACCAACAGGATCGTGAGCACCAGTCAGCTGGTCGACCTCATCTGGGAGGACAACCCGCCGGAGACCGCCAGGACCCAGGTGCAGATCTGCGTCTCCCGGCTGCGCAAGCTGCTCGTCGACGCGGACGGCGAGGTCGCCCTCACCACCAGGCCGCCCGGGTACGTGCTCCACACCGAGGCCGGCAACGTGGACGCCGCCCTCTTCACGGATCTGGTGCAGCGCGCCCGCTCCCTCGGCGAGGGCGGTGACCGCGAAGAGGCGGTACGGCTCCTGAGATCCGCGGTCACGCTCTGGCAGGGCGACTGCCTCACCGGACTCGACAGCGGCCCGCTCGCCAACGCGGCCCGGCAGCTCAACGAGGAGCGCCTGGCCGCCGTGGAGCTCCGCATCCGGCTCGAACTCGAACTCGGCCACCACGAAAGGCTCGTGGGGGAGCTCCAGCGGCTCACGCACGAGCACCCCCTGCGGGAGAAGCTGCACGGCCGGCTCATCCAGGCCCTCTACTGGTCCGGCCGGCAGGCCGAGGCCCTGGAGGCGTTCCGGACCGCCCGCCGCTACCTCGCGGAGGAGCTCGGCCTCGAACCCAGCCGCGAACTGCGCGACCTCGAAGCCGCCATCCTCGCCGGGGAGCTCCCGCCGCCCGCCGCCGCGCGCCCCGCTCCCGCGCTCGCCCGGGGCGTCGCCGCGCCGGGCCCCGAGGTGCCGGACGGGGCTTCCGCCACGCCCGGGGCGCCGCCGCAGGTCCCCGTTGCTGAATCGATTCGGCACGAGACCGTGCCGCACCAGCTTCCCGCGGACATCGCCGACTTCGTCGCCGACGGGCAGCGGCTCGCCGCCCTGGAGAAGGCCCTCGCGGGCGGCGACGGACGCGGCACCGTCGGCCTCGCCGCCATCACCGGCAAGCCCGGCACCGGCAAGTCGACCCTGGCCGTCCACGTCGCCCACGCCCTCGCCGAGACGGGCTTCCCCGACGGACAGCTCTACTGCGACCTGCGCGGCACCACCGCCGCCCCCGCCACCCCCGCGGAAGTCCTCGGCCGCTTCCTCCGCGCCCTCGGCATCCCCGGCCAGCTCATCCCCGAGTCCCTCGACGAGCGCGCCGAGATGTACCGCACCCGGCTCTCCACCAGACGCGTCCTCGTCGTCCTCGACGACGCCGCGGGCGAGGGCCAGGTCCTCCCCCTGCTCCCCGGCAGCCGCGGCTGCGCCGTCCTCGTCACCAGCCGCGCCCGCCTCACGGCGCTTCCCGGAGCCCACCGCGTCGAGCTCGACGTCCTCGAAGAGGACCGGGCCCTCGAACTCCTCGCCCGCATCATCGGCGACGACCGGGTCTCCGGCGAGTCCGCCGCGGCCGAGGCGCTCGTCCGCACCGTCGGCCGCCTGCCGCTCGCCCTCCGGATCGTCGCCGCCCGCCTCGCCGCCCGCCCGCACTGGACCCTCGCCTCCATGGTGCAGCGCCTCGCCAACGAACGGCACCGGCTCGACGAGCTCGCCCACGGCGAGATGACCATGCGCGCCAGCCTCTCCCTCACCTACGAAGGGCTCGCCCCCGACGACCGGGGACTGCTGCGGCTGCTCAGCATGGCGCAGGCGCCGACCCTGCCCAGCTGGCTCGCCGGCGCCCTCCTCGACGACCACCGGCCCTTCCCCTCCGACCTCATGGAACCCCTCGTCGACGTGCAGATGCTCGACGTCGCCGGCGTCGAGCCCAGCGGCGGCTTCCGCTACCGCTTCCACGAGATCATCCGCGTCTACGCCCGCGAGCAGCTCGCCGCGCAGCACCCGCCTGAGGTCCGCCGCGCTGCCTTCGCCCGCATGGCGGGCGGCTGGATGCACCTCGTCGAGGAGGCCCACCGCAAGGTGTACGGGGGTGACTTCACCGTGCTGCACGGTGCCGCGCCGCGCTGGCAGCCGCCGTCCCCGTACACGACCGACGCCCTCGCCGACCCGCTCGCCTGGCTCGATGCCGAACAGGCCGCGCTCTGCGGCATGGTCGGGCACGCCGCCGAGGAGGGACTGCACGACCTCAGCTGGGACCTCGCGACCTCGCTCGTCACGCTGTTCGAGGTGCGCGGCCACTACGACCTGTGGGAGTCGACCCACCTGACCGCGCTCGCCGCCGTCCGCAAGGCCGGCAACCTCCGGGGCACCGCCGCGATCCGCGCCTCCCTCGGCTCGCTCTACATGAGCCGCAACCAGTACGACACGGCCCGCCAGTCCCTCAACTCGGCCCTCGACGTCTTCCAGGCGCTCGACGAGCCGATGGGCGAGGCGCTCTGCCGTCGTGACATGGCCCTGATCGCCCGGACCAACGGGGACGACCCGGCCGCCCTGGAGCTCTACCGGCGCTCCCTGGCCGACTTCGACCGCGCCGGCGACGTCGTCGGGCGCGCCATCGTCCTCACCCAGAGCGCCCACATCCGCATGCGTCAGGGCGAGATCGACCTCGCGCAGAAGCAGCTCGACGAGGCGCTCGACATCTACGAGGGCATCGGCTACACCGGCGGCCGGGCCCGCACCCTGCGGCGGGTCGGCCAGGTCCTCCTCGAACAGGGCAGGAGCGACCTGGCGGTCCTCACCTTCACGGAAGTGCTCGAACTCTGCCGCGACTCCGGCGACGTCATCGGCGAAGGACACCTGCTGCGCGACCTCGGCCACGCCTTCGCCATGATGGGACGGCCCGACCGGGCCCGCGACTTCTACGACCGCGCGGTCTCCTCGCGGGAGCAGATCATGGATTTTAGCGGTGGCGCACTGGCGCGCCTGGATCTGGCGCGACTGCTGACGGACGAGCCGGGACGTTCGAAGGAACTGCTGGTGCCGGCGGTCGAGGTGTTTCGCGAGCGGCGGATGGCACGGGAACTCGCGGAGGCGGAGCGGCTGCTCGGCACGTGCTGACGGCGAGCGGCGGGAAGCGCGCGGGGGAGTGCCGGGGCGGGGAGCTCGCGAGGGTGTGCTGAGGCGGGAGTTTCGCGGGGGAGTGCCGGGGCGGGAAGTCCGCGGGGGAGTGCTGCGGCGGGAAGTCCGCGGGGGAGTGCTCAAGGCCGGGGCTTGGGGGACGTCGGGGCCGGTGGACGGCCGGCGTCCGGGTGTCGGGTCCGACGTACGGGACGTCGGGGGTCTGGCCGAGCGGGGCGGTGCCTGCGGTGCCTCGTCGCGGAGGTCGCGGAGGCCGCGGGGGGTGGATCCGTGGCGCGCCGTGCTCCTGGTCCGGAGCTGATGCCGGAACCGCGGGGCGTGCCGGGGTGCGTCAGTCCCAGGGGTTGTTGTCGGTGGTGGCGGTGGGCGTCGGGGTGGGGGCGGAGGCCGGCGCGGGGGCGGAGGAGCCGGCCGGGGTGCCGGTGGCCGGGTCGTCGGCCCAGCTCGCCTGGAGGCCGAAGCCGGTCACCAGGACGACCAGGGCGGAGGTGACGGCGGCGCGGAGGGCGGTGCGGGCGGCGGTGGTGTTCTTCTGCATGGGACTCTCCGTCTCGTCTCGTGTTCCGGGCGGGCCCTTCGCGGGGTCCGTCCGGGCCCCTTCCGGGCTTCGTCCGGGGCTGTCGTTTCCTTCTGGACACCAAGCTACGAAGGGGCGGATTCACCGCACCGCCCGCTGCCCTATCGCCCCGCTATCACCGCACCGCATCCGCGCGCTCCGGGCCGCCGGCCGCTATCACGGGCCGCCGCGCGGCCTTTCACCGCTATCTCCGCAACCCCCTCCGCAGGCCCCCGGCACGGTTAGTGGCGCGATGCCCCGTCGATAGGCGGCCCCCGGAATCTGGTGCCAGCAGACGGCGAGGAGCCGCCGCGACCGGTCCCGACCAGGCCGGCCGCACGGCCCCCGCCCCCACCTGACCAGCGGGAGCACTCCATGACGACCGGTCTCTCCCCTGAGGGCTCGTCGACGGCCACCGCCGCGATCGGCGCCCTCATCCGCGGACACCGCCTCCGCATCGGCCTCACCCAGCGCGAGCTCGCGGACCTGTCCACCATCAGCGTCCGCGCCATCCGCGATCTGGAGAAGGGGAAGGCCCTCCGGCCCCGCGCCGACACCGTCCGGCTGATAGCCGACGGCCTCCGCCTCGGCCCCCGCGCCCGCGCCGGCCTCGAAGAGGCGGTGAGACGGGGCCATCAGGGCGGCGCCGGCCGGCACCTGCTCCTGGAACGGTGCGCGCCGCCCGTCCCGCTGCACCCGATGATCGGCCGGCAGGCCGAGGCCGCCGTCCTCACGGAGGAACTGCGCTCCGGCGCCGAGCGCCTCGTCACCGTCGTCGGACTCAGCGGCGTCGGCAAGACCCGGCTCGCCCTGGAGACCGCCGCCCGCCTCCACGACGCCGGCCTCCCCGTCCTCTGGCACACGTCCCCGGGAGCCGCCTCCGACCACCTGCCCCCCGACGGCGACCCGTTCGCCGCCCTCGCCACCGCCTGCGCCGCCCACCTCCACCTCCCGGACCACCCCGCCGCCGCCCCGCTCGGCGCGGAGTCCGGCACCCGGGACCTCCACGGCCCCGAGGCCGCCGCCCGCCCCCCGTACGGCTCCGGCGACCGGGACGGGCAGCCGCCCGCCGAACTGCTCGCCGCGTGCGGGGACCGCGACGCGCTGCTCGTCCTCGACGGGGCGGACTGCGCGCGCCTCGACTTCGCCCGGCTGAGCCGGCTGCTGCGCGAACTGCCCGGACTCCGCGTCCTCGTCACCGCCGACACCCCCTGGAACGTGCCCGGCGAGCGCCTCTTCCTCCTCGCGCCGCTCGACGCCCCGCACCCCGGCGGCACGCCGTCCGCCGACGCCCCCGCCGTACGGTTCCTCCTCAGCCGGATCCGCCGGGTGCGGCCCGACATCGTCGCCGACGAGCGGAGCCTCGCCGACATCGCCCGCGTGGCGCACGGACTGGACGGACACCCCCTCGCCCTCGCCGCCGCCGCGTCCTGGCTCACCGTCTGCGACCTCCCCACCCTCCGCGGCATCGTCGAGACCGACCCGGCCCCGCTCCTCGACCACCTCTCCGACGGCACCTCCGGATCCCACCTCCGCGACGGCGTGACCCGCACCCTCGACGGCCTGCCGGCCGGCCCCCGGGACCTCGTCGCCCGGCTGTGCGCCGCCGACGAGGCCGACTTCGACCTGGACGAGGTCGTCCGCCTCACCGGCCGCCCCCTCCCGGACTGCGGCCGCACGGTCCGCGCCCTGCTCATCGGCGGTGTCATCCGCCCGAGCACCGACCACGGCCGCTCCGCCTTCCGCCTCCTCCGCGTCGTCCGGGCCCTCGCCGCGACCCCGCCCGTGCCCGCCGCCCCGGCCGCCGTCGCCGCTCCCGCTGCCGCCTGACTGCCGCAGCACCGCCGATCCGCTGCCTTACCGCCGGACCAACTGCCGCTCCGGGCCCCCGCGGACGGGTTGTATGGCCACTGCCGGCCGGTCGCCACAAGCCGACCGGCCGGCCGGACGGAACCGGTCGGACCCGCCCGACGATCCTCGGGCGGGTCCGCCGGACCGCTCCACCGCGCGGGACCGGGATCCGCCCGACGAGATCCCGGCCCACCCCTGAGCCGCCCGTTCCACCCGATCCGCCCCGATCCGCCCCGATCCGCCCCGATCCGGCGCGGGACCCGGCCGGCCCGGTCCCGCCCCCGGCCCGGTCCCGCCCCGGCCCCAGGCCGACCCCGTACGCATCCGGTGCCGTCGGCACCCTCCGCCCGACGTGACCTCACAGGAGCCCCCATGCCGTTCGACACGCCCGTCGCATCCGCACCGGCCGCCGTGCGGCTGCCGCTCTCGGTGGCCCAGCGGGACATCTGGACGGCCCACCTCCTGGACCCGACCGGCGTCAAGTACAACGTCGGCGAATGCCGGGAGATCAACGGGCCGGTCGATCCGGAGCTGATGGCGGCCGCGTGGCGGCGACTGGTCGAGGAGGCCGACTTCCTGCGGATCCGCGGCTTCGAGGAGGACGGCGAGGAGGTCTGGCAGCTCCTCGACCCCGACGCGGGCGACCGCACGCTGCCGTTCCACGACGTCAGCGCGACCGACGACCCGGAGGCCGCCGCCTGGCGGATCATCGACGGCCTCATCGGCGTGCCCTTCGACCTCACCGGCGAGCCCCCCGTCCGCTGCGTGCTCGTCCGACTCGCCGAGGACCGCTTCTTCTACTTCTACGGCTTCCACCACCTGGTCGTGGACGGCGTCGGCGTCTCCATGGCCCTCGCCCGGCTCGTCGAGCTGTACGAACGGGCCGTCGCCGGCGAGCCCTGGGGCGACACCCCCTTCGGACCCCTCGCCGAACTCCTCGCCGAGGACGCCGCCCACCGTGCCTCCGACGAGGCGGCCGCCGACCTCGCCGCCTGGCGCACGCACCTCGCCGGCGCTCCCGACGCCCCCGCCGGACTCGTCCGGGGCCGCGACCGCGCGCCGGCCGCCCACGGGGCCCTGCCGTTCGCCCGCCGCAGCGTCCGCGTCACCGCCGCCGACGCCGAACGGCTCCGCACCGCAGCCCGCGCCGAGCGGGTGAACTGGTCCGTCCTCCTCATCGCCCTCTTCGGCGTCTACCTGCACCGCGTCACCGCCCGCGACGAACTCGTCCTCGCCCTCCCGGTCACCGGCCGCACCACCCGCGCCGCCCGCAGCACCCCCGGCATGGCGTCCAACATCGTCCCGCTCCGGCTGCGGATCCGCCCCGAGGACACCTTCGGGGAGCTGCTGCGCGCCACGGCCGCCGCGGTCAAGCACGGGCTGCGCCACCAGCGGACCCGCTACGAGGACCTGCGCCGGGACGCGGGCACGGGCCGCAGGCTCGCCTCGCCCGTCCTCAACATCATGGGCTTCCACGCCGACCTGACCGTCGGCGGCCACCCCACCGTCAACCACAACGTCTCCAACGGCCCCGTCGACGACCTGAACGTCGCCGTCCTCGACCTCGGCGCCGCCCACGGCCTCCGCATCGACTTCGACACCCCCGTCGAGGGCGTCGACCCCGCCCTGACCGCCGCCCACCAGGACCGCTTCGCCGCCTTCGTCACCGCCGTCCTCGCCTCCGAGGAGGCCCCCGGCGGCCGCCGGATCGCCGACCTCGACGTCCTCCGCCCAGAGGAGCGCGTCCTCCTCACCCACGACTGGGCGGGACCGGTCGCGGAGCGCGCCGGGACGACCCTGATCGCCCGCTTCGAGGAGCAGGTACGGCTCCACCCCGACCGCACCGCCCTCGTCCACGCCGACGACGGCGTCACCTACGCCGCACTCGACGCCGCGGCGAACCGGCTGGCCCGCCGCCTCGCCGCCCGCGGCCTGGGCCGGGGGCAGCTCGCCGGCGTCCTCCTGGAACGCGGAGTCCCCTTCTCGGTCGCCCTCATCGCCGTCCTCAAGACGGGCGCCGCCCACGTCCTCCTCGACCCCGACTTCCCCGACGAGCGCCTCCGCTCGGCCGCCACCGACGCCGGCATCACCCACCTCGTCACCCGACCGGGGCTCGCGGACCGCCTCGCGGGCACCTGGACCACCCACACGGACGCCGTCAGCCCCGACCCGGGCCCCGACGCCGAACCGGGCCCGGACGTCCTCATCAGCCCCGACGACCCCGCCTGCCTCATGTTCACCTCGGGCTCGACCGGCCGCCCCAAGGCCATCCTGTCCTCGCACCGCAACCTCATCGCCACCCTCCTCGGCCAGCCGTACCTCCCCACCGGCACCGACCAGGTCTGGCTCCAGAGCTCGCCGGTCTCCTGGGACGCGTTCAGCCTGGAGTTCTGGGGCGCCATCCTGCACGGCGGCACCGCCGTCCTCCAGCCCGGACAGAAGCCCGAGCCCGCCCTCGTCGCCGAGCTCGCCCGCCGCCACCGCGTCACCACGCTCCTGCTCTCCGCGACGCTCTTCAACTACCTCACCGACGAACACCCCGAGGCGTTCGAGACCGTCACCACCGCCTTCACCGTCGGCGAAGCGGCCTCCCCGGCCCACGTCCACCGACTCCAGCGGCTCAAGCCCGACATCACCGTCCTCAACGGGTACGGCCCCGCCGAGGTGATGATCTTCGCCACCACGCACGCCGTCGAACCCTCCGACGAGCCCCACGCGGTCGTCCCCGTCGGCGCCCCGCTCGTCAACAAGCCCGCCTACGTCCTCGACCCGTACCTCAACCTCTGCCCGCCCGGCGTCACCGGCGAGCTGTACGTCGGCGGCGAGGGCCTCGCCCACGGCTACCTCGGCCGCCCCGACCTCACCGCCGCCCGCTTCGTCGCCGACCCCTTCGACCCCGCCGGCGCCCGCCTCTACCGCACCGGCGACCTCGTCCACTTCGACGCCGGAGGCCGCCTCGTCTACGAGGGGCGCGCCGACGACCAGATCAAGATCCGCGGCTTCCGCATCGAACCCGGCGAGACCGAGGCCGCGCTCCTCACCCACCCCGCCGTCACCAGCGCCGTGGTCACCGTCCACCAGCAGCGCCTGGCCGCCTACCTCGTCCTCGACACCCCCGCCGGCAGCGCCCCGCCGGGGACGACCCCCGACCCGGAGGACTTCCGCCGCCACGTCGCCGACCGCCTCCCCGAACACCTGGTCCCCACCTACGTCACCGTCCTCGACCGGCTCCCCGTCACCCCCAACGGCAAGATCGACAAGCGTGCGCTCCCCGCCCCGGACACCACCGCCTCCACCACCCGGCGCGCCCCGCGCGACCGCACCGAGGAGACCCTCGCCGCCCTCTTCTCCCTCACCCTGGACACGGCCGAGGTCGGCATCGACGACAGCTTCTTCGCCCTCGGCGGGCACTCCCTCCTCGCCGCCCGGCTCACCAACCGCATCGCCGAACTGCTCGGCGTCCGCCTGACCATCCGGGACGTCTTCGGCCGCCCCACGGTCGCCGGCCTCGCCGAACTGATCAGCGAGAACGGCGGCGCCCCGGACGCGGTCCTGCCCCCGCCGGTCGCCGGTGAGGCGGCTGCGGAGGGCGGGCTGCCACCGGCGTCGTTCGCGCAGCGGCGGTTGTGGCTGCTTGCGCAACTGGACGGGGGGAGCGCGGCGTACAACGTGCCGATGGTGGTCCGGCTGGAGCACGGCGTGGACGTCGGCGCCCTGGAGTCCGCCCTCACCGCCGTGGTCGGGCGGCACTCCCCCCTGCGCACCGTCTTCGAGGCCGTCGACGGCGAACCGCACCAGCGGGTGCTCCCCACCGAGCAGGCTCGCCTCACCCTGGAGCGCGTCACCGTCGACACGAGCGCCGAGCTCGACGCGGCGCTCGACGCGGCCGCCGGCCGGGTCTTCGACCTCGCGGCCGACCTCCCGCTGCGGGCGACCCTGATCGAACGCGCCGACGGCCCGGCCGTGCTGTCGCTCGTGCTCCACCACATCGCCACGGACGGGCTCTCCCACGACGTCTTCTTCGCGGACCTGGAGTGCGCTTACGCGGGTGCGGAGTTGGAGCCGCTGGAGGTGCAGTACGCGGACTACGCGGTGTGGCAGCGGCGTGTCCTCGGTGCCGCTGACGACGCGGAGTCCGTTCTCGGTCGCGAGCTCGGCCACTGGCGTGAGGCGTTGGCGGGGCTTCCCGAGGAGCACGGGCTGACGCTCGACCGTCCGCGCCCGGCCCGCGCCTCCCACCGCGGTGGCGAGATCGCCCTCGACCTCGGCCCCGACCTGCACCGCCGGATCGTCCGGCTCGCCCGTGAGGAGGGGTGCACCCCCTTCATGGTGGTGCACGCGGCGCTGGTGGCGGCGTTGACGCGGCTGGGGGCGGGTTCTGATCTGGCGATCGGGTCGCCGGTGGCGGGGCGGAGCGACGAAGCGCTGTCGGGGCTGGTGGGGTTCTTCGTGAACACGCTGGTGCTGCGGACGGACAGCGGGGGAGACCCGACCTTCCGGGACCTGCTCGGCCGGGTGCGCACCGCCGACCTGGACGCGTTCGCGCACCAGGAGGCTCCGTTCGACCTCGTCCTCGAAGCCGTCAACCCGACGCGGTCGCTCGCCCGGCACCCCCTGTTCCAGATCTGCCTGACCCTGGAGGCCGGCACCGGAACCCCGGCCGGCGGCACCGGCGCGGCCCCCGTGTTCGGGCCGGTCGAGAAGCGGGGCAACGGCTCCGCCAAGTTCGACCTGGAGTTCTTCCTCCGCTCCGAGGACGGCGAGGGCCTCGACGCCACCGTCCTCTTCGCCTCCGACGTCTTCGACGGCGAGACCGTCCACCGCATGACCTACCTCCTCGGCCGGGTGTGCCGCCAGATCCTCGACGACCCCGGCGTACGCCTCTCGGCCCTCGACGTCCTCACGCCCGAGGAGCGCGCGCTGCTCACCGGGCCCTGGGCCGGGTCCGCCGCGGAGACCGGTGACGGCTCGCTGGCGGGACGGTTCGAGGACGTGGCGGCGCGCTACCCGGAGCGGACGGCGCTGGTGGACGGCGAGCGGATGATCTCGTACGCCGAACTCGACGCCTCCGCGAACCGGCTCGCGCATCTCCTGCGGGACCGGGGTCTCGGCCGGGGCGATCTGGCGGGGGTGCTGCTCGACCGTGGTGCGGAGTTCGCGGTGGCGGTGCTCGCGGTGGTGAAGGCGGGAGCCGCGTACACGCTCCTCGACCCGGACTTCCCCGACGAGCGGCTGCGTTCGGCGGCGAAGGACGCCGGGATCTCCCGGCTCCTCACCGCCCCGGCCCATGCCGCACGCGTGGAGGGCACGTGGCCGACCGTGCTCTTCCCGGCCCACGACGACCTGGCGGCGTTCCCGTCCGACGCCCCGGAGACCGGGCTGACCGGCGACGACGCGGCCTGCGTGATGTTCACGTCGGGCTCGACGGGCCGGCCGAAGGGGATCCTGTCCTCGCACCGGAACCTGGTGTCGACGGTGAGCGGTCAGTCGTACGGCCGCTTCGGTCCGGACGAGGTGTTCCTCCAGTGCTCGCCGGTGTCGTGGGACGCGTTCAGCCTGGAGTTCTGGGGCGCTCTGCTGCACGGCGGGACGACCGTCCTGCAGCCGGGGCAGCGTCCGGAGCCGGTGCTCATCAGCGAGCTGGCGCGGCGCCACGGCGTCACGATGCTCCAGCTGTCCGCCAGCCTCTTCAACTTCCTCGTCGACGAACACCAGGACGCCTTCACCACCGTGACCGTCGCCTACACGGGCGGCGAGGCCGCCTCGCCCGCCCATGTCGAGAAGCTCCGGCACGAGCGGCCCGGCGTCACGGTCGTCAACGGCTACGGGCCGGCCGAGTCCATGGGCTTCACCACCACCCACACCATCGAGGACACCACGGGCACGCAGTCGGCCGTCCCGATCGGGACACCGCTGGTGAACAAGGGCGCCTATGTCCTCGACCCGTACCTCGGCCTGTGCCCGCCCGGCGTCACGGGCGAGTTGTACCTGGCGGGGGAGGGCCTGGCCCACGGCTACCTCGGGCGGCCGGACCTCACGGCGGCCAGGTTCGTGCCGGACCCCTACGGTGCGGCGGGCGGCCGGCTGTACCGGACCGGTGACCTCGCCCGTTTCGACCGGGACGGGCGGCTGGTGTACGAGGGCCGGGTCGACGACCAGATCAAGATCCGCGGCTTCCGGGTCGAGCCCGGCGAGACCGAAGCCGCGCTCCTCACCCACCCCGACGTCACCCAGGCCGTCGTCACCGTCTATGAGGACCGGCTCGCCGCGTATCTGGTGACGAGCGGGGGCACGTCGCCGGACGAGATCCGCCGGTACGCCGCCGAGCGGCTGCCCGACCACCTCGTCCCGACCCACGTCACCGTCCTCGACCGACTGCCCCTCACCCCCAACGGCAAGATCGACAAGCGGGCCCTGCCCGCCCCCGCCGCCCTCACCACCGACGGCCGGGCTCCCCGCACCCCCCTCGAAGAAACCCTCCTCGCGCTCTTCGCCCGCACCCTCGACACCAGCGCACCCCTCACCATCGACGACGGGTTCTTCGCCCTCGGCGGGCACTCGCTCCTCGCGGCGCGGCTCACCAACCGGATCGCCGATGCTCTCGACGCCCGCCTCACCATCCGGGACGTCTTCGAGCGACCCACGGTCGCCGGCCTCGCCGAGCTGATCGCCGAACAGGGCGGCGCGGGCGCGGTCCTGCCTCCGCCGGTCGCCGGTGAGGCGGCGGTGGAGGGCGGGCTGCCGCCGGCGTCGTTCGCGCAGCGGCGGCTGTGGCTGCTTGCGCAGCTGGACGGGGGGAGCGCGGCGTACAACGTGCCGATGGTGGTCCGGCTGGACGCCGGCGTGGACGTCGGCGCCCTGGAGGCCGCCCTCACCGCCGTGGTCGGGAAGCACGCCCCGCTCCGGACGCTCCTCGAAGCCGTCGACGGCGAACCGCGCCAGCGGGTCCTCCCGCCCGAGCACGCCCGCCCGACCGTGGAGCGCGTACCCGTGGCCTCGGACGCGGCCCTCGACGAGGCGCTGGCCCGGTCCGCCGGCCACGTCTTCGACCTGTCGGCCGACCTCCCGATCCGCGCACAGCTCCTCGAACGCCCCGACGGATCGGCCGTGCTGTCGCTCGTGCTCCACCACATCGCGACGGACGGACTGTCGAACGGCGTGTTCTTCACGGACCTGGAGCGTGCGTACGCGGGTGAGGTGCTCGTGCCGCTGGAGGTGCAGTACGCCGACTACGCGGTGTGGCAGCGGCGTGTCCTCGGTGCCGCTGACGACGCGGAGTCCGTTCTCGGTCGCGAGCTCGGCCACTGGCGTGAGGCGTTGACGGGGCTTCCCGAGGAGCACGGGCTGACGCTCGACCGTCCGCGTCCGGCCCGCGCCTCCCACCGGGGCGGCGAGGTCGAACTCGACCTCGGTCCCGACGCGTTCGAGCGTGTCGCCGCCCTCGCCCGTGAGGAGGGGTGCACGCCGTTCATGGTGGTGCACGCGGCGCTGGTGGCGGCGTTGACGCGGCTGGGTGCGGGTTCTGATCTGGCGGTCGGTTCGCCGGTGGCGGGGCGGAGCGACGAAGTCCTGTCGGGGCTGGTGGGGTTCTTCGTGAACACGCTGGTGCTGCGGACGGACAGCGGGGGAGACCCGACCTTCCGGGACCTGCTCGGCCGGGTGCGCACCGCCGACCTGGACGCGTTCGCGCACCAGGAGGCTCCGTTCGACCTCGTCCTCGAAGCCGTCAAGCCGGCCAGGACCCTCGCCCGGCACCCGCTCTTCCAGATCTGCCTCGGGCTGGAGACCGGCGGAGCACCCCGACTCGCCCTCCCGGGGCTCCCCGCCGCCACCGTCGCCGGCACCGGCAACGGCGCCGCCAAGTTCGACCTCGAATTCCTGCTCCGCTCCGACGACGGACGGCGGCTGCACGGCTCGCTCCTCTACGCCGCCGAGCTGTTCGACCCCGAGACCGTACGCGGCACGGCCGCGGTCCTCGGCCGCGTCCTCGACCAGGTGCTTTCCGACCCGGGGCTCCGGCTCTCCGACCTCGACGTGCTCACCACCGACCAGCGCGCGCTGCTCACCGGGCCCTGGGCCGGCTTCACCGCCGAGACCGGTGACGGCTCGCTGGTCGTGCGGTTCGAGGAGGCAGCCTCCCGGTACGCGGAGCGGACGGCGCTGGTGGACGGCGAGCGGAGGATCTCGTACGCCGAACTCAACGCCTCCGCCAACCGGCTCGCCCATCTGCTGAGGGCTCATGGTCTGGGCCGGGGCGATCTGGCGGGCGTGCTGCTCGACCGCGGTGCGGAGTTCGCGGTGGCGGTGCTCGCGGTGGTGAAGGCCGGAGCCGCGTACACGCTCCTCGACCCGGACTTCCCCGACGAGCGGCTGCGCTCCGCCGCCGACGACGCCGGCATCTCCCTGCTCCTCACCACCCCGGGCCACGCGGCCAGGGTCGAGGGGCCCTGGCGGACCGTCGACCTCCCGTCGCGCGGCGAACTGGCGGTCTTCCCCGCCGGGAACCCGAGCGCGGACGCCAACGGTGACGACGCGGCCTGCCTGATGTTCACGTCCGGCTCGACGGGCCGGCCGAAGGGGATCCTGTCCTCGCACCGGAACCTGGTGTCGACGGTGAGCGGTCAGTCGTACGGCCGCTTCGGTCCGGACGAGGTGTTCCTCCAGTGCTCGCCGGTGTCGTGGGACGCGTTCAGCCTGGAGTTCTGGGGTGCGCTGCTGCACGGCGGGACCACGGTCCTGCAGCCGGGGCAGCGCCCGGAGCCGGTCCTGATCAGCGAGCTGGCGCGGCGCCACGGCGTGACGATGCTCCAGCTCTCTGCCAGCCTCTTCAACTTCCTCGTCGACGAACACCCCGAGACCTTCGCCCCGGTCACCGTCGCCTTCACCGGCGGCGAGGCCGCCTCTCCCGCCCACGTCCAGAAGCTGCACGCGCAGCGGCCCGGCATCACCGTCGTCAACGGCTACGGGCCGGCCGAGTCCATGGGCTTCACCACCACCCACCTCATCGCACCCGGCACCGACCCGGGCCTCCTCGTCCCCATCGGCGTCCCGCTCGTCAACAAGGGCGCCTACGTCCTCGACGCCCGGCTGAACCTGTGCCCGCCCGGCGTCACCGGTGAGTTGTACCTCGCGGGGGAGGGCCTGGCCCACGGCTACCTCGGGCGGCCCGACCTCACGGCGAGCCGCTTCGTCCCCGACCTGTTCGGCGGCAAGGGCGGCCGGCTGTACCGGACCGGTGACCTCGCCCGCTTCGACCGGGACGGGCGGCTCGTGTACGAGGGCCGGGTCGACGACCAGATCAAGATCCGCGGCTTCCGCGTGGAGCCCGGCGAGACCGAGACCGCGCTCCTCACCCACCCCGACGTCACCCAGGCCGTCGTCACCGTCCATCAGGACCGGCTCGCCGCCTACCTCGTCACCGGCGGCGCCGCCTCGCCCGACGACATCCGCCGGCACGTCGCCGAGCGGCTGCCCGACCACCTCGTCCCGACCCACGTCACCGTCCTCGACCGACTGCCCCTCACCCCCAACGGCAAGATCGACAAGCGGGCCCTGCCCGCCCCCGCCGCCCTCACCACCGGGGGTCGGACTCCGCGTACCCCTCTCGAGGAAACCCTCGTCGCCCTCTTCGCCCGCACCCTCGACACCAGCGCACCGCTCACCATCGACGACGACTTCTTCCACCTCGGCGGCCACTCCCTCCTCGGAGCCCGCCTCACCAACCACATCGCCGGCGCCCTCGACGTCCGCCTCACCGTGCGCGACGTCTTCCAGCACCCCACCCCCGCCCGGCTCGCCGCGCACCTCGAATCCCTCAAGACCGCACCGGCCGCGCGGAAGGCCCGACCCGCCCTCCGCCGCCGCACCGAGACAGATCGGATCAGCTCATGAGCGCCTCCTTCACCCCCGCGCCCGAGGACGTCGTCTGGGACCTGCCCGGCGAAGCGCCGCACCGCCTGTCCCTGCTCGTCCTCCCGCACGCCGGCGGCAACGCCCACGCCTACAGCGTCTGGCGCGAGCACCTCCCGGCCGACGTCCGGCTCCTCATCGGCCAGTACCCGGGCCGCGGCGCCCGCTACTGCGAGGACCTGCCGGCCTCCGTCGACGACCTGGCCCTCCCCGTGGTCGACGCCCTGCCGGCGGACACCGGCGCCCTGGTCGTCCTCGGCCACAGCATGGGCTCCCTGGTCGCCTTCGAGGTCACCCGCGCGCTCCAGGCCGCCGGCCGCACCCCGCTCGGGCTCGTCGCCTCCGCCTGCCGGGCGCCCGTCCTGCCCAACCAGGCACCCGTGCACCCGGAGCGCTTCGACGACGACGAGCTGGTGGCCGCCATCAAGGAGCGCGGCGGCACCGACGACGGCATCCTCGACGACCCGGAGCTCCGCGAGATCGTCCTCCCGTCCATCCGGGCCGACTTCGCCATCGACGACGCCTACCGGTGCACCGCGCCCGACGTGCGGCTCGACTGCCCGGTCGCCGTCCTCGGCGGCGACGCCGACCCGATCGTGCCGGTCGACCTGCTCGACGGATGGTCCCTCGTGGCCGGGCACACCGTCGTCCCCGAGGTCCTGCCCGGCGACCACTTCTACTTCCAGCAGGACCTGGCCGGCTTCTTCGCCCGCCTGAACCCGGTCCTCCGCTCCTTCGACGCCGCCCCCGCCGCCACGGCCTGAGCGGCCCGCGCCACCAGGCCCCGCCCGCCGCCACCGCCTGATCGGTCCCGGCCCCGCCGCCTGATCAATCCCGCCCCGCGCCTCCGCCGCCACGGCCGAGCGGCCCCGGCCACCTGGCCGCGCCCGCCGCCACGGCCTGAGCGGCCCGGCCCGCCGCCCCGCGCCCGCCACCCACCGAAGACGAGGTACACACCATGACCACTTTCGCCCCGACCCCGACCACGACCCCGACTCAGGCACCGGCCGCCGCCGACGACGCCCTGGCCGTCGTCCGGGAGTCCGGCAAGCCCGCCCTGATCCAGGTCCCCCGCTTCGCCGAGATGGCCGAGGCCACCGCCTGGCTCGCCGCCCGCCGCCCCGAGATCCAGGCCGAGCTGCACCGCTCCGGCGCCGTGATGCTCCGCGGCCTGCCCGTCACCGACGCCGGCACCTTCGCCGAGGCCCGGGACGCGCTGATCGCCCAGCGCGCCGGGTACAAGGAGAAGGCCACCCCGCGCACCGACTTCGGCGAGGGCGTCTTCTCCTCCACCGACCTGCCGGCGATCCAGCCGATCCGCCTGCACAACGAGAACAGCTACACCCTCGACTTCCCCGGCGTCCTCCTCTTCGGCTGCGTCACCGCGCCCGAGACCGGCGGCGCCACCACCGTCGGCGACATGCGCCGCGCCCTGTCCCTCCTCCCGCCGGAGCTCGTCGCCCGCTTCGAGGAAGCCGGCTGGCTGCTCGTCCGCAACTACTCCGACCTGGCCGGGATGCCCTGGCGCAAGGCGTTCTCCGCCGACGACCCGGCCGGCGCGGAGGAGTACTGCGACGCGCACTCCATCGGGTACGAATGGCTCGACGAGGACACCCTGCGCACCCGCCAGCTCCGCTCCGCGATCGTCACCCACCCGGTCACCGGCGAGCGCGTCTGGTTCAACCACTTCGCCTTCTGGAACGCCCGCAGCCTCGACGAGGACGTCCGCGAGGTCCTCACCGAGACCTTCGGCGCCGACGGCCTGCCCTTCGACACCCGGCTCGGCGACGGCACCACCCTCACCGACGCCGAGGTCGACACCGTCAACGACGCCTACCAGGCCGTCACCGTCCGCGAGACCTGGCAGGCCGGCGACCTGATGCTCGTCGACAACATCCTCTGCGCGCACGGACGCGAGTCGTACACGGGCGCCCGCAAGATCCTCGTCGCCATGGGCGAGCCGGTCCCGCTGTCCGACTGCTCCCCGACCGTCGCGCCCTCCGCCCACCCGTACGGAATGTGAGCCCCGCCGCCATGACTGCCACCCTCCCCGAGACCACCGCCCCGGCCGCCGTGACCGCCGTCCTCCCCGAGGCCACCGCCCCCGCCGACGCGACCGCCCTCCTCGCGGCCACCGCCCCCTGCGCCTGCTCCGGCTGCGCCGCCGGCACCGGGCACGCCGACCTCCTCGCCCGGCTCGCCACCGCCCCCGGCGGGCGCACCGCGGTCGTCGCCGCCGACCGGACGCTGACCTTCGACCAACTGCGCGCCGAGGCCGCCGCCGTCGCCGCCCGGCTCACCGCCCTCGGCGTCGGCCCGGAGAGCGTCGTCGCCCTCTGCCTGCCGCGCGGCGCCGGCCTCGCCACCGCCCTCATCGGCACCCTCACCGCCGGCGCCGCCTATCTGCCCGTCGACCCCGCGCTCCCCGCCGAGCGCCGCGCCTACCTCCTCGCCGACTCCGGCGCCGACCTCGTCGTCGTACAGGACACGGCCACGCAAGGCGCGGACACGGGAACGGACGCCTCCGCCGCGGCCCGGACCGGCACCCGTACCCTCACCCTCGCGGAGCTCACCGCTCCCGCCGCGGGGCAGGCCGCCTCGTACCGGCCCGTGCCCGTCACCGCCGACACCCTCGCCTACGTCATCTACACCTCCGGCTCCACCGGCCGCCCCAAGGGCGTCGAGATCGGCCGCGGTGCCGCCTCGCTGCTGCTCGCCGAGCTGGAGGGCGCCGGCGCCGCGACCGGTGAGGCCCGCAGGGTCGGCTGGAACGCCTCGCCGTCCTTCGACGCCTCCGTCCAGCAGTGGGTACGGCTCTGCCGCGGCGACACCCTCGTCATGATCGACGAGGAGACCCGCCGCGACCCCGCCCTCCTCGCCGCCTTCGTCGACGCCCACGGCCTCACCGACCTCGACATCACGCCCTCCCACGCCGAGCCGCTGCTCGACCTGCTGACCGCCGACGGCGGCCCCCGCCCGCTGACCCTGCTCATCGGCGGCGAGGCCATCAGCCCCGCCCTGTGGGACCGGCTCGCCGCCGCCCACACCTCCGGCCTGCTGCGCGCGCTCAACGTGTACGGACCCACCGAGTGCACCGTCGACGCCACCGCCGGCTGGATCGACCGCCCCGGACAGCCGCACATCGGCACCGTCCTGCCCGGCCTGTCGATGCGCCTCCTCGACGAGAAGCTCGCCCCGGTCGCCCCGGGCGAGACGGGGGAGCTGTACCTCGCAGGACCCCGCGTCGCCCGCGGCTACCGCAACCGGCCCGCCCTCACCGCCGAGCGTTTTACCGCCGATCCCGCCGCCGACGCCGCCACCGGAGCCCGCGCCTACCGCACCGGCGACCGGTGCCGCCTCCTCCCCGACGGCCGCCTCGCCTACCTCGGCCGCGCCGACGGGCAGGTCAAGCTCCGCGGCCACCGCATCGAACTCCCCGAGATCGAGGCCGCCCTCACCCGGCAGGAAGGCGTGGCCGAGGCCGCCGTCGTCCTCGGCGAGGACGCCGCCGGCAGCCCCGCCCTCCTCGCCTACCACCGGGGAGGCGACGCCGACGCCCTGCGCGCCGCGCTCGCCGCGACCCTGCCCGCCTACATGCTGCCGTCCGCGTTCGTCGCCGTGGAGAGGTTCGCCACGACCCCGAGCGGCAAGCTCGACCGGGCCGCCCTGCCCACCCGCGCCGAGACCCCCGAGCCCGCCGACACCACCCCCGCCGGCGGCGCGGGTCTCTCCGGCCCCGCCGAGGAGCTCATCGGCCGCGTCTGGACCCAGGTCCTCGGCGCCTCCTCGATCGGCCCCGACGACAACTTCTTCAAGCTCGGCGGCCACTCCCTCCTCGCCATCAAGCTCGTCGCCCGGGTCCGCGCCGAACTCTCCGTCGCCCTGCCGGTCAAGGCCGTCTACGCGAACCCCCGCCTCCGCGACCTGGCGGCCCACATCGAGGAGCTGACGGCCGCGCGGGATGCCTGACCGCCGGTCGCACCCCCGCGGCCCGCGCCACCGGCCCACCCGCCCGCCCCCGCCCTTCACGAGAGGCAGCAACCGTGATCCCCCTGTCCTACGCCCAGCGGCGTCTGTGGTTCATGAACCGGCTGGAGGGCTCGTCCCCCGCCTACAACGCGCCCGTGGTGCTCCGCCTCGCCACCCGGCCGGACCCGGCCGTCCTGGAGGCGGCCGTGGGGGACGTGGTGGCGCGGCACGAGGTGCTCCGCACGGTCTACCCGGCCGTGGACGGGGAGCCGCACCAGCGGATCCTCGACGACGCCCGGATCCCGGTCGAGACGGTTCGGTGCCCGGCCGGGGAGGCGGACGGCCGGGTCACGGAGTTCGCCCGCGCCCCCATCGACGTCACCCGTGAACTCCCGCTGCGCGTCGGCCTCTTCGAGACCGCCGGCGAGGAGTCCACGGTCCTGGTGCTCTCCGTCCACCACATCGCCACCGACGGCTGGTCCGTCGGCTGCCTCCTCGCCGACCTCGACACCGCCTGCACGGCCCGCGCCGAGGGCCGCGCACCGGAGTGGGAGCCGCTGCCCGTCCAGTACGCCGACTACGCCCTCTGGCAGCGGGACATGCTCGGCGACCCCGACGACCCGGACAGCACCGCCCGCGAACAGCTCGCCCACTGGCGCGCGGCCCTCGACGGCGCCCCCGCCGAGACCCGGCTCCCCGCCGACCGGCCCCGGCCCACCGAGCCGACCCACACCGGCGCCTTCACCACCGCCACCCTCGACGCCGCCACCCACCGGGCGCTCACCCGGGTCGCCCGGGACGGCGGCGCCACCTTCTTCATGGTCGTCCGCGCCGCCCTCGCGCTCGCCCTGCGCGCCGCCGGAGCCGGCCCCGACCAGGTCGTCGGCACCCCCGTCGCCGGCCGCCCCGAGGAGGACCTGCACGAACTCGTCGGCTTCTTCGTCAACACGCTCGCCCTGCGCACCGACCTCTCCGGCGACCCCACCCTCGCCGAGGTCCTGCGGCGGGTGCGCGAGGCCGACCTCGCCGCCTTCGCCCACGAGGACCTGCCCTTCGACCTCCTCGTCGAGGACCTCAACCCCGAGCGCTCCCTCGGGCGTCACCCCGTCTTCCAGGTGATGGTCGCGGCGCACGCCCGGGAGACACGGGAGGTACGGCTCGGCGGCGTTCCCGCCGTCCTCGACGAGGCCGACCTCGCCACCGCCAAGTTCGACCTCTCCTTCCACTGCCAGGAGCACACCGGCGCCGACGGCGAACCCGCCGGACTCCTCCTCGGCCTCCAGTACGCCACCGACCTGTACGACGCCGACACCGCCGCACTCCTGCTCGACCTCCTCGGCGCCGCCCTCACCGCCCTCGCCGAGCGCCCCGGCACCACCCGGGTCGGCGAGCTCACCCTCCTCACCGAGGACCAGCAGGCCGGCATCGACCGTCGCCACCGCGCCCTCGCCGCCGACGCCCGGGAGCCGCGCCCCGACGCGTGGAACGCCGGAGCCGCCGGCGCCGGACCGGCCGCCGACCCCCGCGAGGAGATCCTCCGCGGCCTCTTCGCCGAACTCCTCGACAGCGCCGGCACCGTGCTCGCCGACGACAACTTCTTCAAGCTCGGCGGCCACTCCCTCCTCGCCGGCAAGCTCACCAACCGGGTCCGGTCCGTCCTCGGCCTCCACGCGGCGATCCGCGACGTCTTCCTCGCCCCCACCCCGCGCCGGCTCCTGCGCCGCCTCGACGGCCAGGGCGGCGGCACCCCCCGCCCCGCCCTGCGCGCCGTCCCCGCCGCCCTCCGCCCGGACCGGCTCCCGCTCTCCTCCGCCCAGCGCCGGCTGTGGCTCCTCGGCCGGATGGAGGGCCCCTCCGCCGCCTACAACGCGCCCGTCGTCCTCCGCCTCGCCACCCGACCCGCCCCGGTCGTCCTCGAAGCCGCGCTCCGCGACCTCCTCGACCGGCACGAAGTGCTGCGGACCGTCTACCCGGCCGTCGACGGCGAGCCGTACCAGTCCGCCACCACCGCCCCGGCCGTCCCCGTCGGCACCACGTCCTGCGCGCCCGGCGAACTCCACGATCGGATGACCGACTTCGCCCGCCGACCCCTCGACATCACCCGTGAACTCCCGCTCCGCGCACACCTCTTCACGACCGAGGGCGAGGACTCCGCGGTCCTGGTGCTCTCCGTCCACCACATCGCCACCGACGGCTGGTCCACCGCCCGCCTCCTCGCCGACCTCGACACCGCCTACACCGCCCGCGCCGAGGGCCGCGCACCGCAGTGGCAGCCGCTGCCCGTCCAGTACGCCGACTACACCCTCTGGCAGCGCGAACTCCTCGCCCCCGAGGGCGCCTTCGTACGACAGCGCCTCGACTTCTGGCGCACCGCGCTGGACGGCGCCCCCGCCGAGACCCGGCTCCCCGCCGACCGGCCCCGCCGCACCGAGCCCAGCGGCCGCGGCGCCCTGGCCACCGCCACGCTCGACGCCGAAGCCCACCGGGCGCTGACCCGGCTCGCCCGCGACGGCCACGCCACCTTCTTCATGGTCGTCCGCGCCGCCCTCGCGCTCGCCCTGCGCGCCGCCGGAGCAGGCCCCGACCAGGTCGTCGGCGCCCCGGTCGCCGGCCGGCCCGACGAAGCGCTCGACGGCCTCGTCGGCTTCTTCGTCAACACCCTGGCCCTGCGCACCGACCTCTCCGGCGACCCCACCCTCGCCGAGGTCCTGCGGCGGGTGCGCGAGGCCGACCTCGCCGCCTTCGCCCATGAGGACCTGCCGTTCGACCTCCTCGTCGAGGACCTCAACCCCGAGCGTTCTCTCGGCCGCCACCCCTTCTTCCAGGTCATGGTCAGCGCCCAGGAGCGCCGCGAGGACACCGCCACCCTCGGCGGCGTCACGGCCGTCCTCGACGGCGCCGACCTCGGCAGCGCCAAGTTCGACCTGAGCTTCCACTGCTCCGGAAGCCACGACGCCGACGGCGCCCCCGGCCCGCTCCTCCTCGGCCTCCAGTACGCCACCGACCTGTACGACGCCGACACCGCCGACCTCCTCCTCGGCCTCTTCCGGCACGCCCTCGCGACCCTCGCCGCACAGCCCGGCGACACCCCCCTGAGCGCCGTCGCCTGGGCCACCGAGGACCAGCGGCGGGAGCTCGACCGGCGCCACGACGCGCTCGACGCCGCACGGGAGACCGCCACCGGCGCCGAGGACGGCCCGGCCCGCCGGGAGACCGCACCCGCCGACCCGCGCGAGGAGATCCTCCGCGGCCTCTACGCCGAACTCCTCGGCCGCGAGACCGTCCTGGCCGACGACAACTTCTTCAAGCTCGGCGGCCACTCGCTCCTCGCCGGCAAGCTCGCCAACCGGGTGCGCGGCACCCTCGGCCTCCAGGCCGCCATCCGCGACGTCTTCCTCGCCCCCACCCCCCGGGCGCTGCTGCGCCGCCTCGACGAGCACGGCGGCGGCCCCGCCCGACCCGCGCTCCGGCCGGTCCCCGCCGCCCTGCGCCCCGCCCGGCTGCCGCTCTCCGCCGCCCAGCGCCGCCTCTGGTTCGTCGGCCGCCTCGAAGGCCCCAGTGCCACCTACAACATCCCCGTCGTCACCCGCCTGCACCGCCCGCTCGACCCGGCCGTCCTCGCCGCCGCCCTCGCCGACACCGCCGCCCGGCACGAAGTGCTCCGCACCGTCTACCGGTCCACCGACGGCGAGCCGTACCAGCTCGTCCTCGACGACCAGGCACCCGTCCTCGACGAGATCCGCGCCGACGGTCCCGGAGCCGTCCGCGCCGCCGTCGACGCCGCGGCGGGCCATGTCTTCGACCTCACCGCCGAGATCCCCTTCCGCGCGACGCTCGTCACCGACGCCGAGGAGCGGCAGACCCTCGTCCTCCTCGTCCACCACATCGCGTCCGACGGCTGGTCCACCGCCTGCCTCCTCGCCGACCTCGACGCCGCCTACCGTGCCCGCGCCGCCGGCCGCGCACCCGCCCGGCAGCCGCTCCCCGTCCAGTACGCCGACTACACCCTCTGGCAGCACCGACTGCTCGACGGCACCCCCGGCACGGACGGCGAGCCCGGCACCCTGGGCGTCGCCGCCGAACAGCTCGCCCACTGGAGCACCGCCCTCGCCGGGATGCCGCCGCTCCTCGCGCTCCCCACCGACCGTCCCCGCCCGCTGGAGGGCGACGGCCGGGGAGCCCTCACCGGCTTCGAGGTCGGCGCCGCCACCCACCAGGCCCTGCTGCGTACGGCCCGGGTCCACGGCGCCACCCTCTTCATGGTCGTCCAGGCCGCCCTCGCCGCCCTCCTCACCCGGCACGGCGCCGGCACCGACATCGCCCTCGGCACCACCGTCGCGGGCCGCGCCGACCACGCCCTCCACCCGCTCGTCGGCTTCTTCGTCAACACCCTCGTCCTGCGCACCGACACCTCCGGCGACCCGGCCTTCACCGACCTCGTCCACCGGGTCCGCGAGTCCGGGCTCGCCGCCTACAGCCATCAGGACCTGCCCTTCGACCGGCTGGTCGAGCACCTCAGCCCGCAGCGCTCCGCGGCCCACGCCCCGCTCGTCCAGGTCATGCTCCAGGTCCACGCCGCCGACGCCGCCGGCAGCGCCCCGTCCGTCCTCGACGGCGACCCCGTCGCCTTCACCGGTACGGGCGCCAAGAGCGACCTCACCTTCGCCCTCACCGAACTCACCGGCCCCGACGGCGCCCCCGGCGGACTGCGCGGCGTCCTGGAGTACGCCACCGCCCTGTACGACGCCGACACCGCCCGCCTCCTCGCCGGACGCCTCGCCGAGACCCTCGACGCCTTCGCCGCCGACCCCGACGCCCCGCTGTCCGCCCCCCACTACGGGAGCGGCGCACCGTCACCGTCGGCGCACGGAACCGTCCTCGACGAGCGGGGCCGCTCCGCCCCCGTCCGCGTCCCCGGCGAGGTGCACGCTCCGGCCCCCGGCGGCGGACTGCGCGCCACGGGCCGGCGGGCGTACGCCGCCGCCGACGGCACCCTGCGGCCCGTCGCCACCCTCACCGCCGGCGGCTACGCCGTCGAACCCGGCCGTGTCGAGGAGGCGCTGCTCTCCCACCCGGCCGTCACCGGAGCCTCCGTGGAGGTCCACGACGACCGGCTGCACGCCACCGTCGCCTGCGCGCCCGGCGCCTCCGTCACCGAGGAGGAGCTGCGCGCCTGGGCCGAGCGGCGGCTCCCCGAGTACCTCGCCCCGGCTCGCGTCGCGGTCGGCGGCGGGGGAGCGCGGCCCGGCGCCGCCACGGCCGGGCCGGAGACCGAGGCCCGGGACCGCGCCCGGGAGGAGCGGCTGCTCGCGCTCTTCCGCGAGGTCCTCGGCGGCCGGACCCTCGGCCGCGCGGACAACTTCTTCAAGAACGGCGGCCATTCGCTCCTCGCCGTGCGACTCCTCAACCGCGTCCGGGCGGAGTTCGGGCAGGACCTCACCCTGCGGGACGTCTTCCGCAACCCGACCGCCGCCGCCCTCGCCCGGCTGCTCGACGAGCCGGCGCCCGCCACCCGCAACACCCCCGACGGCACCCGGACCCCGGGAGAGCCCCGCGCCCACGGCCCCGCGGCGCCGCCGCGCCCGCCGGTCCCGGCGCCCGCACTCAAGCGGCGCACCCGGGCGGGCACCCGCACCGGCCGCTGAACGGCCCCGCACACCGGCAGCTCCGGACGGCGTTTCTGCCGCCCGGAGCTGCCGCGTCTACTGCCCCGGACGGGCGGGGGCCGCCCCTAGCGTGGTGGCCACGGAGGCGAGAGGAACCGTTCGCCCCGGTCTCCCGCCCCTTACCGGAGGAACTCAGCATGCCCCGCAGCAGAACGGACGACCTGCTCGACGGCGGTCCCTCTCCCGCCGCCGCGCCGCCGGTGCTCGACCTCATCGCCGGCCAGGAGCGCACCCGCCCCGAAGCCATGGCCCTGGTCCACGCCGACGCCCGCCTGACCTACGCCGAGCTCGGCGCCGCGGTCCGCGCCCGGGCCGCCGAACTCGCCGCCCAGGGCGCCGGACCCGGCCGCCTCGTGGCGCTCCACCGGCCGCGCGGCATCGACGCGATCGTCGGCCTCCTCGCCGTCCTCACCACCGGCGCCGCCTACCTGCCGCTCGACGTGCAGGCCCCCGACGCCCGCAACGCCGCCATCCTCCGGGACGCCTGCGGAGACTCCGCCCCCGCACCCGCCGAGGTCGCCCGCCACGGCGAGCTCGTCCTCGAAGGACCCGGCGCCGGAGAGGGCGCCGCCTACGTCATCTACACCTCCGGCTCCACCGGCGTGCCCAACGGCGTGGTCGTCGCCCACGACTCCCTCGCCCACTTCATCGCCGGCGCCGTCCCCGCGTACGGCATCGACGCCGACTCCCGCGTCCTCCAGTTCAGCCCGCTGCACTTCGACGCAAGCATCCAGGAGGTCTTCACCGTCCTCGGCGCCGGCGGCACCCTCGTGCTGCGCACCGACGACATGCTCGACGTCGGCGAACTCCTCGCCGGCTGCGAGCGGACCGGCGTCACCCTCCTCGACCTGCCCGCCGCCTACTGGCACGAGCTGGTCTACGTCCTCACCACCGGCGCCGTCCGGCTCCCCGCCGCGCTGCGCACCGTCATCATCTACGGCGAGGCCGCCCTGCCCGAGCGGATCGCCCAGTGGCGCGGACTCGTCGGCGACCGGGTCCGGCTGCTCAACGCGTACGGGCCCACCGAGACCACCGTCGTCGCCACCGTCGCGGACCTCACCCGGCACGACCCGGGACCGGTCCCCATCGGCCGCCCCCTCCCCGGCGTCCGGGCCGCCGTCGTCGAGGGAGAGCTCTGGCTCCTGGGAGGCGGCCTGACCCGCGGCTATCTCCACCGGCCCGAGCTCAACGCCCGCCGCTTCACCGAACTCGACGGCGAACGCGCCTACCGCACCGGCGACCTGGTCACCATCGGCGACGACCGCCAGATCCTCTACCACGGGCGCCTCGACGACGAGGTGAAGATCGGCGGCCAGCGCATCGACCCCGCCGCCGTCGACTCCGTCCTCGCCGGCCATCCCGCCGTCCGCGAGGCCGCCGTCGTCGCCCAGCAGGACGCCGACGGCGTCAAGCGCCTCGTCGCCTTCGTCGTCACCGACGGCGGCACCGGCGCCGAGGAACTGCGCGACCGGGTGCGCGAGCGGATGCCGGCCGCGGCCGTGCCCGCCGTCTCGATCGTCGTCGCCCTGCCCCGCACCAGCTCCGGCAAGATCAACCGCAAGGTCCTCCGCACCACCGACCCCCGGCTGCCCGTCGTCCACGAGGACCCGCTGCCCGCCGACGAGCGGGTGCCGCTCTCCCACGCCCAGCGCCGCCTCTGGCTCGTCAACCAGCTCGACGGCCCCTCCGCCGCCTACAACATGCCGATCGTCCTCCACCTGGACTCGGCCCCCGACCGCGCGGCCCTCGCCGCCGCCGTCACCGACCTCGCCGAACGCCACGAGGCGCTCCGCACCGTCCTCCTCGCCCCCGACGACGAGCCCTACCAGCACGTCCTCGCCGCGAGCGCGGTACGCCTCCGCACCGTCGACGCCCCGGCGGACGCCCTGCCCGGCCTCGTCGCCCGCTTCACCGCCGAGACCTTCGACCTCGCCCGCGAACTCCCGCTGCGCGTCGCCCTCCTCCTCCCCGAGGACGGCCCCGGCGCCACCCTCGCCGTCCTGCTCCACCACGTCGCCGGCGACGGCTGGTCCCTCACCCCCCTCATGACCGACCTCGCCACCGCCTACGCCGCCCGCGCCGAGGGCCGCGCACCCGAGTGGGACCCGCTGCCCGTCCAGTACGCCGACTACACCCTCTGGCAGCACGACGTCCTCGGCGACCCCGACGACCCCGGCTCCGTCACCGGCCAGGGACTCGCCCACTGGCGGGACGCGCTCGCCGACCTGCCCGCCGTCACGCCGCTGCCCCTCGACCGGCCCCGCCCCGCCCTCCGCGACCACGCCGGCGGCCTCGTCACCACCCGCCTCGAACCCGCCGTGCACGCCCGGCTCGTCCGCCTCGCCGAGGACCACGACGCCAGCCTCCTCATGGTCCTCCAGGCCGCCCTCGGACTCGCCCTGCGCGCCGCCGGCGCCGGCGACCGGCTCGCCCTCGGCACCCCCGTCGCCGGCCGCGACGACGAAGCACTCGACGACCTCGTCGGGTTCTTCGTCAACACCCTCGTCCTGCCCACCGACACCACCGGCGCACCCGCCTTCGCCGGCCTCCTCGACCGCGTCCGCGACACCGACCTCGCCGCCTTCGCCCACCAGCGGCTCCCCTTCGACCTGCTCGTCGAACACCTCAACCCGCCCCGCACGCCCGGCGTCCACCCCCTCTTCCAGGTGATGCTCACCCTCCGCTCCGCCGGACCCGACCCGGAGACCTTCCCCTTCGGCGGTCTCACCGGCCGCCTCCCGGCCGAGGAGGGGCCCGCCACCACCAAGTTCGACCTCACGGCCGCCTGCGTCGACCACCGCGACGCCGACGGCGCGCCCGCCGGACTCGCCCTCGGACTCGAATACGCCCGCGACGTCCTCGACGAGGACGTCCCCCGGCTCCTCCTCGCCGCCCTCGAAGCCGCCCTGCGCACCGCCGCCGACGACCCGACCGCGCCCGTCCCCGACGAGCGCCTCGTCCCCGCCGCCGACCGGCACGCCCTCGACGCCCGCCGCGACCGCGCCGCCGCGCCGGACACCCCGCAGAGCGCGGACGCCCCGGAGGACACCCCCGCCGACCGGGAGCTCGTCGACACCCTGCGCGCCCTCTTCGCCGAGGTCCTCGGCCTCGACGAGGTCGGCCCCCACGAGGGCTTCTTCACCATCGGCGGGCACTCCATGAGCGGAGTCCGCCTCGCCAACCGGATCCGCGCCCGGCTCGGGGCCGACGTCCAGGTCCGCGACCTCCTCCTCGCCCCGACGCCCACCGCCCTCGCCCACCGCATCGGCGCCCCCGCCGCCCCCGAGGGCGACGAGGCCGGCGCCGCGCCCCGCCCCCGCCTCACCGCACGCGCCGACCGGCCCGCACGCCTCCCGCTCTCGTACGCCCAGCGCCGCCTCTGGTTCATCGACACCCTCGAAGGCCCCAGCGCCTCCTACAACATCCCGCTCGTCCTGCGCCCCGCCGCCCCCCTCGACCCGACCGCCCTCGCCGCGGCCCTCGCCGACCTGTCCGACCGGCACGAGGTCCTGCGCACCCGCTACCGCGCCGTCGACGGCGAACCCCACCAGGACGTCCTCACCGGCGTCCGCCCCGCCCTCGACGTACGGACCGTCCCCGCCGCACGGCTCGCCGACGCCGCCGCCGAAGCCGCCGGCCACGTCTTCGACCTCGCCCGGGAGACCCCGCTCCGGGCCGCGCTCCTCACCCCCGACGACGGCACCGGACAGGTCCTCGTCCTCCTCGTCCACCACATCGCCGCCGACGGCTGGTCCACCGGCCCCCTCCTCGCCGACCTCGCCACCGCCTACACCGCCCGCGCCGAGGGCCGCGCACCCGAGTGGGAGCCGCTGCCCGTCCAGTACGCCGACTACACCCTCTGGCAGCGCGACCTCCTCGAAGGCCCCGGCGCCGACGCCCACCGCGCCTTCTGGCACGACACCCTCGCCGGCGCCCCCGCCGCCCTCGACCTGCCCGTCGCCCGCCCCCGGCCCGCCGAGGCGAGCCACCGGGGCGCCCACGCCCCGATCGCCATCGACGCCGCCACCCACGAGGCCCTGGAAACGCTCGCCCGCCGGGGCGGAGCCACCCTCTTCATGGTCCTCCAGGCCGCCCTCGCCGCCGTCCTCACCCGGCACGGCGCCGGCACCGACCTCCCGCTCGCCACCATGACCGCAGGCCGCGACGACGACCACCTCGGCGGGCTCGTCGGCTTCTTCGTCAACACCCTCGTCCTGCGCACCGACACCTCCGGCGACCCCGCCTTCACCGAACTCCTCCACCGCGTCCGGGACACCGACCTCGCCGCCTTCGCCCACCAGGAGCTCCCCTTCGACCGGGTCGTCGAACACCTCAACCCGGTCCGCACCACCGCCCACCACCCGCTCGCCCAGATCGTCGTCCAGCTCCACCACGACTACACCCGCGGCGTCCCCGGCGCCGCCGCCGCGCACGGCCTCTTCCGCGAGGACGGGCCCGCCCTCCTCACCACCGTCACCACCAAGTTCGACCTCACCTTCGCCCTCGCCGAGCGGCGCGGCCCCGACGGCCGGCCCGCGGGCCTCACGGGCGGACTCGAATACGCCACCGACCTCTTCGACGCCCCCACTGCCGCCCTCCTCGCCGCCCACCTGGAGCGCACCCTGCGCGCCGCCGCGGCCGACCCCGCCGTCCGCGTCGGCGACCTGCCCCTCCTCACCGACGCCGACCGCTTCCGGCTCACCGGCGACTACAACGACACCGCCGCCGTCCCCGCCGAACGGGGCACCGTGCACGCCGTCATCGCCCGCCGCGCCGCCCGCGCCCCCGAGGTCCCCGCCCTCGTCACCGACGAGGAGACCGTCACCTACGGGCAGCTCGACGCCCGCGCCGACGCCCTCGCCGCACGGCTCCGCGCCGCCGGAGTCCGCCGCGGCGACACCGTCGGCGTCCTCCTCGACCGGGGCGTCCCGCTCGTCGTCACCGCGCTCGCCGTGCTCAAGAGCGGCGCCGCCTACCTGCCGCTCGACCCCCGGCTGCCCGAGGCCCGCGTCCGCCTCATGCTGGAGGACTCCGCCGCACGCCTCGTCGCCACCGACCGGCACCACACCGCCCCGGAGGGCGTACGGGTGCTCGGCGTCGACGCGGGGGAGACCGGCCCCCTCGACCCGGGCGCTGCCGAAGACGCCTCCAGGGACCCCTCGAAGGACGCCTCGGAGGACGACCTCGCCTACGTGATGTTCACCTCCGGCTCCACCGGCCGGCCCAAGGGCGTCGGCGTCACCCACCGCAACCTCGTCGAACTCGCCGCCGACCGCGACGTCTCCCTCGGCCCCGGCCGCAGGATGCTCGTCCACTCCGCCACCGGCTTCGACGCCTCCGCCTTCGAACTATGGGTCCCGCTCCTCTCCGGCGGCAGCCTCGTCCTCATGCGCGGCGACGGCACCGACCTCGCCGAGACCGACCGCACCGTCCGCGCGCACGGCGTCACCACCGCCTACTTCACCGTCGGCCTCTTCCACGTCATGGCCGACGAGGGGCTCGACACCCTCCGCCTGCTGCGCGAGGTGTGGACCGGCGGCGACATCGCCTCGCCCGCCGCCGTCCAGCGGGTCCTCACCC
Organism: Streptomyces sp. NPDC004435; assembly: GCF_042873895.1. Classification (NCBI taxonomy): domain Bacteria; kingdom Bacillati; phylum Actinomycetota; class Actinomycetes; order Kitasatosporales; family Streptomycetaceae; genus Streptomyces; species Streptomyces sp. NPDC004435. Next base: position 164,132 of record NZ_JBIAMB010000011.1, read on the forward strand.
ACTGCCCCGACACCGTCCTCGTGCACTCCTACGGCCCCACCGAGACCACCTTCGCCTCGCACAACCAGTGGTTCACCACCGGGCAGCGCACCCTCACCGGCACCGGCCTCCACCTCGGCCGGCCCATGGACAACACCCGCAGCCACGTCCTCGACCACGCCCTGCGCCCCGTCCCGCCCGGCGTCCCCGGCGAGCTGTACATCGCCGGCGGCCACGTCGCCCGCGGCTACACCGGCCGCCCCGGCCTCACCGCCGAACGCTTCGTGCCCGACCCCTTCGAGGCCGACGGCAGCCGCATGTACCGCACCGGCGACCGCGTCCTGTGGACCCCGGACGGCGAACTGCGCTTCCTCGGCCGCGCCGACGGCCAGATCAAGCTCCGCGGCGTCCGCATCGAACCCGGCGAGGTCGAGCGGGTCCTCGCCGCCCACCCCGCCGTCGGCCAGGCCCTCGCCGTCGTCCGCGAGGACCGGCCCGGCGACAAGCGTCTCGTCGGCTACGCCGTCCCGCGCGCCGGCGACTCCGTCACCGAGGCCGAACTCCTCGCCGAGGCCCGCCGGGTCCTGCCCGAACACCTCGTCCCGAGCGCCGTCGTCGTCCTCGACGCCCTGCCGCTCACCGTCAACGGCAAGCCCGACCGGGCCGCGCTCCCCGCCCCCGACCTGCCCGCCGCCGCCCCCGGCGGCCGCGAGCCCCGCAACGCCCGTGAGGAAGTCCTCTGCGCGCTCTTCGCGGAGATCCTCGACGTGCCCCGCGTCACCGTCGACGACAACTTCTTCGCCCTCGGCGGGCACTCCCTCCTCGGCGTCCGCCTCGTCAACCGGATGCGCGGCGTCCTCGGCGTCGAGCGCACCGTCCGCGACCTCTTCCGCGCCCCCACCCCCGCCGGACTCCTCGGCGAGGACGCCGGCACGGACGCCGGCGCGACGGCCTCCGCCCTCGGCGTGCTCCTGCCCCTCAGCCCGGCGGGCTCCCGCCGCCCGCTCTTCTGCGTCCACCCCGGGACCGGCGTCGGCTGGGCCTACGCCGGCCTCGCCCGCCACCTCGGCCCCGAGCAGCCGCTGTACGCCCTCCAGGCCCGTGCGCTCAGCGACCCCGGCCACCGGCCCGGCAGCGTCGAGGAGATGGCCGACGCCTACCTGGAGCGGATCCGCCGGATCCAGCCCTGGGGCCCCTACCGGCTGCTCGGCTGGTCCTTCGGCGGAATCGTCGCCCACACCATGGCCGTCCGGCTGCGTGAGGCCGGCGAGCGCGTCGAACTGCTCGCCCTCATGGACGTCCACCAGACCGGCCCCGGCAGCGTCTCCGTGCTGCCGCCCGAGGAGACCGAGGCCCGCCCCGCCGGCGACCCCGCCGAGGCGATGGACCGGATCCGCCGCGAGGACCCCGTCCTCGCCGGGTTCTCCACCGCCGAACTCCGGGCCGTGCTCCACGCCTCCGAGACCCACGCCGAGCTGATGGCCCGGCACGTCCCCGGCCGCGCCGACACCGACGTCCTCTTCTTCACCGCCCGCAGGCCGGGGGAGCCCGAAGGCGCCCTCGCCGCCACCTGGATTCCCTTCACCGAAGGAATCATCGAGAACCACACCCTCGAACACGGCCATCTCCACCTGGCCGAACCGGAACCACTCGCACACATCGGAAACATCGTCTCGGAGAAACTCTCCGCCCTTCAGAAGAAAGAAACGAGGACCCAGTCATGAGCGATTCCGTAAACCCCTTCGACAATGCCGAGAACCCCTTCCACGTCGTCGTCAACGACGAGGGCCAGCACTCCCTCTGGCCGGCCTTCGCCGCCGTCCCGGCCGGCTGGACCAGCGTCTGGGGCCCCGGTGACCGGGGAGAAGCCCTGGAGTACATCACCACCACCTGGACCGACATCCGCCCCAAGAGCCTCGTCGCCCAGTACGCCTGACCTCTCCCGCGACCCTCTCGCCCAAGGCGCCGCGCCCCGCATTCCCAGCGGGGCGCGGCGCCTTTTCCGTACCCTTCCGAGGATTCTCCAGTATGCGAAAGTGCCGGTCGTTGCTGCCGCTCCTACTTCCTCTTCCGGAACCCTCCGAAAAATATTCTTCAGACATGAAGATTCTCTTGAGCGGGACCGCCTCGGACTCCCATACGTGGAATCTCGTGTACCTCCGGCTCTTCCTGGAGGAGCTCGGGTACGAGGTCGTCGGGCTCGGCCCCTGCGTGGACGCCGAACTCCTCGTGGACGCCTGCCGGCGGCACGCGCCCGACGCGGTGGTGCTCAGCAGCGTCAACGGCCATGGCTACCGCGACGGCCTCGCCGCCGTCCGCGGGCTGCGCGCCGAACCCGCCCTGGCCGCCCTGCCGGTCGTCCTCGGCGGCAAGCTCGGCGTCGCCGGCCACCGCCAGGACGACGACGTCGCCCGGCTCCTGGAAGTCGGCTGCGACGCCGTCCTCGGCGACGACCTCGCCGCCCTGCGCGCCTTCCTCGCCGCCAGAGCCCGCACGGAGGTCCCGGCGTGACCCCGCACCCCGCCGGCCAGGTCCCCTCCTTCGGGGCCTTCGTCACGGCCTCGGCCGCCGCGGGCCGGCTCGTCGTCCAGCCCCGCATGGGCTTCGGCGACCCCGGCGAGATGCGCGCGGGCCTCGCCCGCACCAAGGCCGCCACCGCGCACACCGCGGGCACCCTGACCGTCGACAGCTACACCCGCGTCGGCGACCTCGCCGGGGCCCGCGCGGCCGTCGCCGAGGGCACCCGCCTCAACGGCTACCCGATCGCCACGCACTCCCGGGCCACCACCCGGGCCGTCCTGGACGAGCTCTACGACCCCGGCTTCCCCGTCCAGGTCCGCCACGGCTCCGCCCGCCCCGAGGCCATCATCCGCGCGCTCCTCACCGCCGGCCTCGACGCCACCGAGGGCGGCCCGGTCTCCTACTGCCTGCCCTACGGCCGCACCCCGCTGCGCGACTCCGTCGCCGCCTGGGTCCGCGCCTGCGGCCTGCTCGCCGAAGGCGCCCGGCCCGGCACCACCCCGCACCTGGAGAGCTTCGGCGGCTGCCTCCTCGGCCAGCTCTGCCCGCCGAGCCTGCTCGTCGCCACCAGCCTCCTGGAATGCCTCTTCTTCGTCCGGTACGGGCTCCGCAGCGTCTCCCTCAGCTACGCCCAGCAGACCCATCCCGGCCAGGACGAGGAGGCCCTGCGCGCCCTCGGCCGGCTCGCCACCGAGTTCCTCCCCGCCGACGTCGAACGCCACGTCGTCCTCTACACGTACATGGGCGTCTACCCGCACACCGAGCGCGGCGCCCTGCGCCTCCTGGAGGACTCCGCCCGCCTCGCGGTCCGCGCCGGCGCCGGCCGTCTCATCGTCAAGACCGAGGCCGAGGCCCACCGCATCCCGACCGTCGACGAGAACGTACGCGCGCTGGAGACCGCCGCCGCGGCAGCCGCCCTCGAAGAGGTCCCCGGTCCCGCCGACGGCGCCGACAGCGAGGTCTACCTGGAGGCCCGCGCCCTCGTGGAGGCCGTCCTCGACCTCCACCCCGACCTCTCCCGGGCCCTGCCCGACGCCTTCGCCCGGGGCCTCCTCGACGTCCCCTTCTGCCTCCACCCCGACAACCCCGGCCGCTCCCTCGGCTTCATCGACCCGACCGGGCGCCTCCGCTGGGCCCGCACCGGGTCCATGCCGCTGAGCCCCGACGCGGCCGCCGACGCCGCCCCGCTCACCGCCGACGGCCTGCTCGCCGCCCTGTGGCACGTGGCCGGCCGCTACGACGGCCGGCGGGACCCCGCCGACGACCCTCCCGAAGACCCGGCCGCAGGCGACGGCCGCACCCACCCGTCCGCGGCCCCGCTCCCCGTCTGACGCACCACCGGACGGACCCGGCCGCACCGCACACAGGCCCTCACGGCCACCCGCACACGCCGGGCCGCCAAAGCCACGAAGCACACGCCCGAGGCCGGCCGCCACGAAGCAACGCCCCAGGCCACCACGGCCTCGACGTACACGCCCCGAGGCCACCCCGGCCGCCGTACCGCCACCCGCCCGCACGAAACAGGAGCCCGACATGGACCTGACCGCCGCCACCGCAGACGAGACCGCGCCGGGCACCCCGCCGCCGCTCGGCGAGCACCTGCGCTCGCCCCGCCTGCGCACCGCCATGCTCGTCCAGCAGGAAGCCCTCCAGGCAGCCCGCGACTACCTGCGCGGCCAGGGCTTCACCGAGCTCCTCCCGCCGCTCGTCGGACCCGTCACCGACCCGGGCGGCCGCGGCGCCAAGGCCCTCGACGTCGACTACTACGGGCACCCGTACAAGCTCATGACCAGCGCCATCCTCTACAAGCAGGCGTCCCTCCGCGGCTTCCCCCGGCTCTTCTACATCGCCCCCAACGTCCGCGTGGAGCCCGAGGAGACCGCCACCACCGGCCGCCACCTCGTCGAGTTCCACCAGATCGACGTCGAGATCGCCGACGCGAGCCGCGAGGACGCCCAGGAGATCGCGGCCGGCCTCCTCACCCACGTCACCGAGCACGTCTGGACCGCCGTCCCCGAACTGCTCACCGGACTCGGCCGCGAGGAGGCCGCCTTCGCCGACGTCCGCGCCGGCAAGTACGACGTCCGCACCCACGAGGAGGCCGTCGCCCGGCTCCTCTCCCTCGGGCACCCGCAGAACCCCGACGGCGAGATCGACTGGACCGGAGAGCGCATCCTGTCCCTGGAGAGCGACCGGCCGTTCTTCGTCGACGACTACCCCAAGGGATCCCGCGGCTTCTACGACCGCGAGGACCCCGAACGCCCGGGCGTCCTGCGCAACTTCGACCTCATCGCCCCCCACGGCTACGGCGAGCTGGTCTCCGGCAGCGAGCGCGAGGCCGACTACGCCACCCTCGTCACCCGGATGCGGGAGAGCGGCGAGAACCCCGCCAAGTACGCCTGGTACCTCAAGGAGGCCCGCGAGGGCATCCCGTCCAGCGCCGGCTTCGGCATGGGCCTCCAGAGGCTCGTCCGCTTCCTCACCGGCCTGGACGCCCTCTGGCAGGTCAGCGCCTACCCGAAGCTCCCCGGGGTGGTGGCCCCGTGACCACGACCCCGATCCAGCCCGCCTCCCCGGCGCCGGCCGCCGCTTCCGCCCCGCCCGCCGTCCCGACACCGCCCAACGCCCCGACGCCGCCCACCGCTCCGGTGGTCGCCACCCCCGCCCTCACCGCCCCCGGCTTCCCCGAGGATCCGGTACGCGCCCGGGCCCGGCTCGGCACCGCCGCCGTCTTCCCCGACCCCGCCGCGTACGGCAGCCGCCTCTTCGGCCCGACGGCCGCGGCCGCCGGCGGGGACGCGCTCGACCGGATGCGGATCGTGCCGCCGGTCTTCATGCCCGAACGGCTGGAGAAACTCATCGACCTGGCGCGGGAGCCGGAGTTCGACGACGTCGACCTCACCACCCGCGTCGGCGGCTTCACCGCCCGCCTGCCGCTCTACCTCTCCGCCTTCGGATCCACCCGGGCCGGCAGCGGCGACCTCGCCGTCCACGCGAGCCGCCAGGCCGCACGGCTCGGCATCCCCATGGTCATCGGGGAGAACATGGTCCCGGTGCACGGCTACCGACGCACCGGCGCGGGCGGCGGCGACGCCACCCGCTCCGCCCTCCTCGCCCGCGTCGAGACGTACCTGGAGGCCGCCCCCGACGGCGTGGGCGGGATCGTCGTCCAGCAGTCCACCGAGGACGCCGACTCCGAGGTGTGGAACCTCCTCTACAGCGACCCCGCCTTCCGCCCCCTCCTGGAGACGGGCCGCCTCGCCTTCGAGCTGAAGACCGGACAAGGCGCCAAGCCGGGCCTCGGCGGCATGACCGTCGTCGGCCGCGCCGAGGCCGAGCAGCTCGCCCGCCGCTTCACCGTCCGCGAGGTCTTCGGACCGGACGCCCCGCGCAGCCTGCGCTGCGCCACCCCCGGCACGTTCACCGAGGAGATCCTCCGCCAGCAGCTCCGCTTCATGCGCAACAACTTCCCCAAGGCCCGCACCTGGGTGAAGTTCCACCCCGGCCGCGACATCGGCCACGCGGCCCGCACCGCCTGGGCGGCCGGCGCCGACGCCGTCACCGTCGACGGCGCCGAGGGCGGCACCGGCTGGGCGCCGGGCGTCTTCCTCGACCACGTCGGCCTGCCGCTCGCCGAGGCCCTGCGCCGCGTCGGCACCCCGACGGGCTGCCTGCTCGCCACCGGCGGCGTCTGGGAGGGCGGCCGCGCCGTCCGCGCCCTCGCGCTCGGCGCCGGCGCCGTCGGCCTCGGCCGCGCCGCCCTCGTCGCCGTCGACGAGGACCCCGAGCACGGCCTGGAGCGCCTGGTCGACGCGCTCGCCCTCGAACTCCGCCTCCTCGTCAGCGCCCTCGGCAAGTACACCCCCGCCGCCCTCACCCCCGACGACCTCTGGTCCCCGCCCCCGTACCCGTACGCCGACCCGTACGCCGACCCGTACGCCGACCCGTACGCCGGCCACGCGCCGCACCCGCCCCACGCCGACGCCCACGCCCCGGCCCAGGCACCGGCCTCCGCCTCCGCCCCCGGCCCCGCCCCGGCCGACGGACCGGGCTGTCCCGAGTGAACCGCCGCCGCCCGCGCGCCGCCGCCGTCCGCGCCCGCTTCTCCGTCCGGGAGGTCCCCGGCATCACCGTCACCGCCGCCGGGAGCCGCACACCCCTCCCGTACGGACTCGACGGCACCGCCCGGCGCACCGCGCAGCAGGCGCTCACCGAGGCCGGCCGCGCCTACCTGGGCGGCCACGTCGAACTCCGCGCACCCCGGCACACCCCGGCCCGCGCCCTGCGCCGCGCCGCCACCCGGGCGGTCGCGGCGGCCGTCGCCACGACCCTGCGCGCCGCCCCGGCCGGACAGCCGGCACCCGACGCACCCGCCCCCGCCCCCGCCCCGTCCGCCGGAGCCCGCCGCTCCCCGGCCCGCTCCCGATCCCACCCGCCCACCGACCGCCCCCGCACAGGAAGCCGACCCCATGGCCGCGCCCACCACTGACCCGACCGCACCCGGCATCGACTGGCGCCGCCTCGGCAGCCTCGTCACCGGCCAAGCCGCCGTCCAGGCCGGCAGCTTCGCCCTCCTCATCGCCATGAGCTGGACCGCCGTGCAGCTCGGCGGCCGCGGCGCCGTCACCGCCGTCACGCTCGCCGCCACCCTCCCGCGCGCCCTCCTGCTCCTCTTCGGCGGCGCACTCACCGACGTCCTGGGCCCCCGGGCGCTGCTGCTGCGCGCCACCAGCGTCCGGGTCCTCGTCCTCGCGGCCGGCGCGGTCGTCACGGCCACCACCCACACCCTGTGGCCGCTCGTCGTCATCGCCCTCGCCGACGGCATCCTCCTCGGCCTCACCGGCCCGGCCGCCGGCGTCCTCCTGCCGTACCTGGCGCCCAAGGAGCACCTCGGCCGCGCCAACTCCCTCTTCTCGATGGTGCTGCGGCTCGCGCCGATCGCCGGCGCGCCGCTCGGCGCCTGGCTGGTGGTGGTCGGCGGCCTGCCGGTCGCCATGGGCGCCGCCGCCGCCGGCTGCGTCCTCTGGCTGGCCTGCGCCGCCCACGTCACCCGGGGCATGCCCCGCCCCGAACCCACCGCCCAGGGCCCCTCCCTGCTCCGCCGCTCCGGCGACGGCTTCCGCCTCCTCGCCGCCCACCCGCGCCTGCGGTGGATGTTCGTGGCCTGCTTCGCGATGGACCTGGCGTTCCTGTGGCCGGCCGAGGTGGCCCTGCCGCTGCGCGCCGCCGACCACGGCTGGGGCGTCGGCGCGGTCGCCGTCGTCCTCGCCGCCTTCAGCGCGGGGGCCCTCGCCTCCGCCGCCCTGGGCGCCGCCCTCGCGCACCGCGTCCCCGTGCCCGTGAAGCTCGTGGTGACGGGCGTCGGCCTGGCCGCCGGCATGGGCGCCATGGCGCTCGTCCCCTCGCCGGGCGTCCTCGCCGGGACCGCCGCCGCCGTCGGCCTGCTCTCCGGACTCAACGGCCCGGCCCTGGTGACGGCCTATCAGCACGCGGTCCCCGAGGGGAAGATGGGCGCGGCGATGTCGACCTTCGCGCTCTCCGGGATCGGTGCCGCGCCCCTGTCCCTGGCCCTGTTCACCCCGGTCTCCCTGCACCTCGGGGTGACCGGCACCTGGCTGCTCTGCGCCGGGCTCGCCCTGGTGTCGCCGATCGCCGCCGCCGTCGCGCTGCGCGCCGCGCCGGAGAAGGCCCAGGGCACGAGCGCCCCCGACCGGATCCGTACCGCCCCGGAGACCACCGTCACGTCCGTGTGAGGCAGACATGATTCCCCTGATCCCCGCACCCCCGCCCGAGCTGTACGAGCCCGGGCCCGTCCTCCTCCACCCGGCCGCGCTCCCGCCGCTGCCCGCGGCCCTGCCCCGGCCCCCGGGGCTCCGCCCGCTGCGGCCCCAGCTCTGGCTGGTCGCCACCGAGGCGCACCGGGACAGCGCGGCCCGGCACGCCTCCCTCGTGCTCGACGCGGCCGAGCTGGCCCGCGCGGAGGAGTTCCGGCGGCCCGGCGACCGCGCCACCTACCTGTGCGCCCACGTCGGCCTGCGCCGGCTGCTCGGCGCCCACCTCGGGGTCGCGCCGCGCAGCGTGACCATGGAGCGGGCGCCGTGCCCCTGCTGCGGTGAGGCGCACGGGCGGCCCGTCCTCCCGGACGGACGGCTGCACTTCTCGCTCTCGCACTGCGAGGGCCTGAGTCTGATCGCGGTCGCCGCGGGACCGGTCGGCGTCGACATCGAACGGGTCCCCGCGCCGCACATGGTGACCGAGGCCGCCGAGGTGCTGCACCCGGCGGAAGCCGCCGAACTTGCGGTGCTGGCCGGCGCGCGCGCCCCGGACGCGTTCGCCCGCGTATGGACGCGGAAGGAGGCGTACCTGAAAGGGCTCGGCGTGGGACTCGGCGCCGACCCCTCGGCGGAGTACGTCGGCGCCGGCCCGGTCCCGACGGCACCGCCCGGCTGGTACCTGGCCGACGTGGCCGTCCCGGACGGCCACCACGCGGCGGTCGCCCTGCTCCGCTGACCCCTGCCCCCTCCGCCCGCCGGCGCCGTGCCGGTCGACGTGACGGGGCCCGTGCCCGCGCCCGTGCATCCGCTCCGCCCCCGGCCGTCCCGGCAGCCCGGTGGAGGCGGGCCGGGCGCGGCCGGGTTCGGTCACGGGGACGCCGTTGGCGCCGCGCCGCCGGGAGGCGGGGGCGAGGTACACGCTCCGGCGGGCCCCGGCGATGCCGCGGGCCGGGCGGCACTCGGTCAGCGAGTACCAGGAGCCGAAGGCAAGGTTCTCGCCGTACGCGGCCTGTCCGCGCGCCGCCTCGGTGTCCTGCTGATGCGAGGTCAGCCGGGCGACCCGTACCGGGGTGTGTAGCCTCCGGATCGCCGTCGGGCAGACCGCGGGGACCGTCTTGTACGTGACGTGCCCGTTGGGCAAACAGCGGGGGCCAGGGGGAGTATTCGGGCCGTCACCCTCCCCGCCTACCGAGTAGGGAGCACCGTCACGTTCCGGGTCGCGCCGAGCGCTTCGGCGAGGGCGCGCTGCCTGAGGTTCGCGCCGAACAACTGGATCGTGGCGGCAGCCAGGACGTCGTCCCTGCCGACGGTCCGGCTGTCCCCCGTGCGCGAGGACCGGGACGGGACGGAAGCGTCGAGCGGCGCCGGTGTGGCCGGTTCGCCCCGTATCACGAGGGCGACCGAGCCGAAACGTGTCACCCCGCCCTCACGGACGACCATCGCCGCGTCCCGGGCGAGGTCCGTGAGGAACACGCTCGCGATTCCGTTCAGGTCGCGGACCAGCGCAGGGACGGCCGCCACCCCCTGGCCCCTCAGCAGCCTCCTGACCCCGGCCTCGAACCGATGGGCGCCGGCCACGGCACTCAGCCTGCGCGCCCCGCCGCGCCCGCGAGCGGGCACGACGACGCCCTCGGCGTCGTACGCGACACCGGTCAGCTCCTTGAACGTCGGGCTGTGCTCGTACCACGCGGTCCCCACCTCGACCTCGACGTTCCGGTCGATCGCCGCGACGAGGTCCGCCGGAACGAGCTTCCTCCGCGCTTCCTCGGCCGCAGCCCTCCTCGCGCCCTCGATGATCTCCGCCAGCACCGACTGGGTCACCGACCCGGCGGCCCACGCGGCCGACCGAGAGACGTGCATCGGTGTCACGTCCCTGAACACCGCCTTGACGAGCGACGGCTTGAACGACGGGACAGCTGCTACAAGGGCCGACGCCGTCTCGGGACTGCGGCGCTCGGAGCGCGCGGGCTGTGCGGTCACGGAAGAAACGCTCCCTGCTGCCGGAGAATCCAGAGGTCCGCCGTCCACCCCGCAGACCGCTCACGCCTCCTATCCTCACGCAGCGGCCGACGGAGAGGCCGAGCGGGTGCGGCAGCGCACGCGGGGCCGAACGGACGGGGTCGACAAGGTGGGGCGGTCAGGGCACACGCAATCATCACCACCCCTCGCGCGTGGCGCAGGGTGGGCGGCGCCGCAGGGTGTGTGATGAGGAGGTGGACAGTCCTGCCGGATACCGGTCCCTCACGAAGGTGCTCCACTGGAGCGTCGTGATCGCGTTCACCGCCCAGTTCGTACTCGGTTACGCCCTCGACGCCTCGGAGTCCGGGCGCGGCCGTGGACGGGGGCGCGGCGGCGGTCCCGGGCGGGGCCGTGGCCGAGGCGGAGGCTACGAGCCCTTCGGCGACGACGGCGTGCTGACGGCCCACGTACTCGTCGGAGCGGTCATCGTCGCCCTGGGACTGGCGCGGTTGGCGTGGCGGCGCAGGGCCGGACTGCCGCCCTGGGCACCGACACTGAGCCCGTTCGAGCGCCGCTTCGCCCACCGCACGGAGGGAGCGCTGCTCCCCCTCACCTTCGCCGTCCCCGCCACGGGCGTGGTGCTCCTCGCCTCGGGCGAGGACGACCTCCTGTGGCTGCACGTGCTGGCTCAGGTTCTGTTCCTCATCGCGCTCGCGGCCCATGTCGGACTGATCCTCAAACACCAGCTCCTGGACCGTGACCAGCTCCTGAGGCGAATGCTCTGACACACACGGCCACGAGACCGGACGGCTCCGGTTCCGGTTCCGCATGGCGCCACGCTCTCCGTGCCGAGCCCGAGTGCCGGAGTCCGACGCCGGATCGCCTCACCGACGGGCTCGGGTCGACGCCCGCGCCCCACCCCGGCCAACGCTGCGCGGCCACGGCCCTCGTACCCCTCGTACCCCTCGCGTACGACACCGTGATCCTCACCTGTGCCCCCCACGCCGTCGCCGAGCGGTCGAGGAACGCGGTCCCCGATCGCTAGCATCGGGCGATGCCGACGATCGACTCCCTCATACCGGAGAGCGGTGTGCGTGACACCGCCGCCCTGCTCGCCGTCGCACCCGACGCCCTCGCCGACTATGTGGTGGACGTCCGGAACGCGTGGTGGCGCCGCCGGATCTGCGTGCAGGCGCTCGCGGGCCGGGTGCCCGAGGCCCGGATTCCCGCCTTGCTGGACCGCGTCAGGGACAGCGAGGACACCGGTGAGGTCCGCATCGCGCTGCTCGACCTCCTCTGTGACCGCGCCGAGCTCCTGCCGTGGCTGCGGGAGGAGGAGCGGAGCCGCGAGTCCGGGTACCGCATGCCCGGGACGCTGCTGAGGACTCGGGGCCTGCTCGGCGACCGCACGGCCGCGCGAGCGCTGGCCACGCTGGCCTTCTCGCTCTGGCGGCACGAGCAGCAGCTCGGCGAGGACGGGCTCATGGCACTGGTCGAGCGGTACGGCCCCGAGGCGGTCCTGGCCGAACTCGACGAGGACCGCCCGGAGGACCGTGCCTTCGCGGTCTGGATGCGGTACCGGGAAGGCGGTGACGTCACCCCGTATCTCGCCGACCCCGACCGGGGCGTGGCCCATACCGCCCACGAGCTCGCGACAGATCAGGACGGGCTCCGCGCCTGTCTCGCCGAGGACCCGGCCACCGAAGCGGCGGTCTGGGCCGTGCTGGCCCTGCACCGGATCACCGAGGACGCCGAGGAGACCCGCCTGCTCGACGCGCGCCTCGGGCACCCCCGGGTCGAGGTCCCGGGACTGGACGAGGAACTGCGCCGGGCGATCGTCCATGAGTACGTGGCCGGCTGCGCGCGAGCGAGCGACCCCCGCTGGCGACTGGAGGCCCTGTGCACCGAGCCGCCCGTTCGCCCCGACACGGCTGACCAGACGGCCCGGGCAGCCGCCGCCGTCGCCGCGGCCGGCCTCGCGCCGAAGCCGCCCGTCTCGTGCTGGGAGCACGAGAAGCAGGGCGACGGCACGTACTACGTCATCGAGTGCGACGGCCAGGAGGTACTCGTGAGCACCCTCGGCCGCTTCGTCATGAGCCACGCCCACGCCCACGCCGCACGCCCCCACCTGGAGGACGCCGGATTCCGCTGGATCGACCAGGAGACCGCTGACACGGAGGTCACCGACCTGGACGTCTACTACTTCGGCACGCGCAGGCCCCGTGACGTCGACACGCTCCTCTTCTACTGGCAGGACTGACACCGTCCGCCCACGCCCCGCCATCCGACCTCTCGCGGCCGGCCGGTGGCCGTGGAGGATCCGCACGTCCTGCCGCGGAGAGCGGGCCCGTGCGTACACCGGGATGCCCCGAGTCGCTCATCGCGCCCATGTCAGCTCGGTGTACGTACGTCCCGCCCGGATTCCCTCGATCGCGGCGCGCGCGTACGGCACGATCGGCTCCGGCAGGTCCTTGGCGTTCCACCAACGCCAGGCGACACACTTGTCCGGTTCCCGCAGCTCGGGGGTGCCCTACCACCTGCGGGCGCGGAAGAAGAGCTGGACGCGGGGCGGGGACGGCGCGGGTCGCTCCCGCATGTGCACGGTGTGGACGAGCTCGACGTCGGCCGGATCGATCACCAGCCCCGCCTCCTCGTACGCCTCCCGTACCAGGCACTCGGTGGCGGTCTCCGCCTCGCAGTGACCGGCGAGCGCGTGCCACGACCCACCCGCGTACGGCGCATTCGGGTGCCGCAGCCCCAGCAGGATCCGGCCCTCGTGCTCCAGGTAGAGGTGGACGCCGACGACGTGGAGCAGCCTCCCGGACGGGTTCTCCGCTGGTTCCCTCCCTCCGGCCGTCCGTGCGGGGTGCTCGGCAGCGTGCCGCTCGAGGAGGGCTCTGGTCGACTCCAGCATGGTCATGTACGGGAACTTGTCGGGCGAAACCCATGCGAGCATCACCCCCTCGGTGAGCTGCAACCGGGTCGGGTCGCCGTTCCAGAGGCCCGTGAAGATCTGAATCGGTACCCGGGTGCCGAGACTTCCCGTTACGTTCTCGACGGCGTACGGCTCCAGACCTGCGACAGCGAGTCCGGCTTCCTCCGACAGTTCGCGGACGATCGTCTCGTGGAGGGTCCGGTCCTGACGTTCCCGACCGCCGCCCAGAAGCGACCAGCACCCCGGCTCCCAGATCCACGGCTTGTTGGCGTCCCTGAGATGCAGCAGGTACCGGCCGTGACCGTCATGGATGACAGCGGAGGCGTTCACGGGTACGAGCTCGACCTGCAGGCCGGAGGCGTTGAGCTTGTCCCGCAATGTCGAGGAGGTCACCTCCTCGAAGGGCAGCCACACCACGCTCGCCACCTCCTCGGCCCGCGGGGCGACGTCGGGTGCGTCGTCGGCGAGGCGAAAGAGGAAGCGGAAGTCATAGTGGACATGGGCCCGTTCTTCCGTCGCCGGGTCGGGGTCGGGGTCGGGGTCGGGGCCGAGGCCGATGTCGTGAGTGTCGATGTCGATGGGCACGTCCTGGTACTCGGGAGTCAGAACGAGGAACGACCGAGCAATCCCCACCTCGGCTTCGATCATCCGCAGGGCGGTGTCCAGCAGCGTGACATCAGCGGCCTCGACGTGCCCGCCCGGGCAGCGCGACAGCCCACCGGACGCCCCGTGCCAGACGTGGAGGACCCGCCGGTGCCGGTCGATCACCACCGCACTGCAGGTGACGTGCCCGGGGGCGGCGGATCGTTCGGCCGGAGGGCCGGCGCCCTCCCAGTCGGTCAGCAGCCCGGCCAGTGCATCGCGCTCGGCGGGATTCCGGTCCAGGTAGGCGGCGATCAGGGTGCGCAGGTCGGGGAGAGGGGGCGCCACGTCAGACCTCACAGAAGGAGAAGGGACGGCGGGGAGGAGCGAGCGGACGACGCGGACATGTGCCGGTCGAGCGGGGCGATGGCCTCGTCCAGTGCCGTTGAATCGCAGGCCGTGGCTGACTCGGCGGACCGATGCCAGGGCTGCCGACGTGTCGCTGCATGGCCGGAACGCCGGGTGCGCCGGCGGGCGGGCCGAAGGGCGAGCGCCAGAAGCCGGCGCTCGCCCGTGTCCTCCTGCTACGGGGAGCCTTGATCGTCGACACCTGCCCATCTCCGCAACACGCGGCGTCGAAGAACGGACACCACCCAGGGAGGACCATCCCCCTCCTCAAGACTCCTTCAACGAGACGGCAAGAAAGGGGATATGGCCATGGTTTTGCCACGATCAGGTGCTTCGATTCAGCAGCCGCACGCGCGGATGACCGGAGGCGAGGCGTCGCCCGGAGACGTGGGGCGCGATGAAGAACCCGTTCCCGCGCCGGCGTCGGCGTCGGCGTCGGGCGGGAGCGTGGCGTCGGTCAGCGGATGGCGTGCAGGTGGGCGAAGACGACGAGGTTCTCGGTGTAGTCCTTCGCCGCGCGGTCGTAGGGGCCCGCGCAGGTGATGAGGCGGACGAGCGCGGCGGGGGTGTCGGCGTAGACGCGCTCGTCGGGGAAGTCGTTCTTGCGGAAGCTTTCGACGGACTCGACGAGGAAGACGGCGGTGGTGCCGTCGGCGCGCGCGACCTCGAAGGTGTCTCCCGGGTCGAGTTCGCCGAGGCGGGCGAAGACGGCGGGGGCGGTGGCGGTGTCGAGGTGGCCCGCGACGAGGGCGGTCCCGCGCTCGCCGGGTGAGATGCCGGCGGCGTGCCATCCGACCAGATTGGTGTCGTCGGCCGGCGGCGGGTCCAGGGCGCCGGAGGAACCGATCTTCAGCTCGGTGAACGGGGCGCTCACGCCGATGTCCGGGATGGTCAGACGTACCGGCGCGGACCTCGGCATGGCGGGGCCGCGCGCGGCCGACGGGGGACTCGGCGAAGCCGCGTGTCCGGTGCCGGCACCGGAGCCTGGTTTGGGTGCGGCGGCGAGAGGGGGCTCGGACGGAGCGGAAGTCGCGGTCCGGTCCGGCGGATTCGCGTCCGGTCCGGACATCCGTGGACCGACGAAGGCCATGAGCGCGACCAGCACCAGCGTCCAGAACACTGTGGGCACGACCCACCTCTTGGCACGCGGGCGTGTCTGGGCACGGGTGGGGTTCGGCCGGGTCGTCACCGGGAGGGCACCTTTCGCCTGCGCGAGTCGGATCAGAGGTGGAGAGGGACGGATCGGGGGCGGATCGGAGACGTATCGGTGGGACGGAGCGGGGCCGGGACGCGTGATCCCCCTCGGACGGCGGCTCACGCCTCCCGGCCGGTGCCCCTTACGCGGCCGTGCCCGCGGCCTTCTTGCGGCGGTGCAGGACGAGCGCGGCCGCTCCGGCGGCCAGCACCACGGCGCCGGTCACGTTCGTGCCCGTGTCCGCGAGACCGCCTCCGCCGGTGTGCATGCCGCCCTTGGGCTTGTCGTGCTCCTTGCCCCAGTTCTTCTCGCCGTCCTTCTCCGCGGGCTTGGCAGCGGACTCGGGCTTGGACCAGTCCTCCGCGTCGACCGCGGTGAGCGCACCGCCGCCCGCGTGCACGCCGCCGCTCGGCTTGCCGTGCCCCTTCTCCGGCTTCTCGCCCTTGCCGTGCTCCTTCGACCAGTCGTCACCGCTGACCGCCGTGAGGGCACCGCCGCCCGCGTGTACTCCGCCGTGCGGCTTGGCGTGCTCCTTCTGGCCCTTCTCGTGCTCCTTCTCGCCCTTCGACCAGTCGTCGCCGCGGTCGACGGACAGGGCTCCGGAGCCGGTGTGCATACCGCCGTGCGGCTTGTCGTGGTCGCGCTTCTGGCTGTGGGCGGAGTCGTCCTTGCCCCAGTCGCCGGCGGTGAGCGCGTACGCGCCCGGCGTGGTGAGGGCAAGGGTGGCGACGGTGGCGGTGGTGGCGAAGAGCATGCGGGCAGAGCGCATTGGGGAATCCTCACTGTGCGCCGCGCGAGCCGACCGGCTGTCAGCTCTTCGTACGCGGCGACATGGCCCACCGTCAGGCGCTGTCCACACCCCTGCCACTCCGACTAGTACATCCGGGAACACGGGACCGCTCTGTAGAGCCGAAAGAGCGTCAGGAGTCCTTGCCGGGGGAGCGCGCCGGGAGGCCCTGGGTGAACCTCTGGACCCAGACGGTCCGCCAGTGATCAGTGGGCGGCGACGGGCGTGCTCCCGTCCCAAGGCCCCGGTCAGAGCGCGGCCCGGCCGGAAGTCGGCTGCGCAGCAAGTTGATCGGCATCCGCTGGGGCGTGCAGAGCGGGTCACGAGCGCACGTTCGGAGGCGTCGGGTTCCGCGCTGCCTTCCGACGAGAGGTCGCCGCCTCGCAGACGGTCTCAGGTGCCCACCCGGAGGCCGTGATGGGCTCCGGCGCGGATGCCGCGACGCCTCGGCCGGCCTCGCTGTTCGCGCCGGGCCCACGCTGAGCGCCGCGGTGGCCGAGGTCGGGACGCTGCCCGGGGATCTGGTACGCCGGTTTCGCGGCCGGTCTCGCACCGGTGCTCGGCCGAGGGGCACCGGGTGGGCCTGCACGGGGCCGGGGAGGGGCGGTAGAGGATGCGGTCGAGGATCGACTGCCGTCGTGTCGACAAGATCGGGACGACGGCTGCCGCGTCGCAGCTGCGACCGACAGCCCCCTCGCCCACGTCCTCCTACTTCTCTTCCGGCTCCCAGGCGCGGAGCAGGTCGAGGAGCCCTGCGTCTCCGTCAACGCGCAGGGATTCGGCCTTGATCCGGTCGTACAGGTAGAGGACCAGCTCACTGGCCGTGCCGTGGACGGAGGCGCCGGCCGCGTCCGAGTCCTCGCCGGTCGAGGCGGTGGGCGCGGGGATGCGGGTGATGCATGCGCCGTCGCCGTCGACCGCCAGGCGCCAGGAGCTGCCCTCGACGGCGTGGAAGTCGAAGGCCGTGGGCTTGTGCGGCCAGGCACTCGGCGTCGCGCAGACGGTGAACAGGAACTCCTCGACACCGTCCAGTGCCAGATCGACCGGCAGCGGCAGCGGCTGCGCGGAGCCCCCGGCGAGCTGGGCGTCGTAGGTGTGCACCGCGGTCTCCTGGACCCGGTGCCGGGCGGTGCCGCCCGCGGTCTGCGGGGACTGCGACGCGGGCCACCAGGTCCAGCAACCGCTCTCCGGCCCCGCCGCGCGCAGGGCGTCCAGCAGGAGCTGCGTCGACGCGTCCAGCCAGGCCAGCAGGGCCTCACGCTCTCGCGGAACTTCCAGTGCGGCGCGGGCGGCGACGGCGTCGGCCGGGGGAGCGTCGGCGGGCCCCGCGCCGACGATCGCGGCCCAGAAACGGTCCCCTCCGCCCAGGTGCTGCACCAGATCGAACAGCGTCCACCCGGGGCACGTCGGCACCTGCGCGTCGAGATCGGGCGCGTCGGCGACCACGGAGCGGAACGCGGCCGAGCGCTCATCGATCAGTCGCAACAGGTCAGGGAACTCAAGATTCTTTTCCACTGCGGATGTCTATCACCGCACTCCGATGATCGGACAGTAGTTTTCCCCCGTCGCCACCGGTGGGCCATCGCGGAAGCCCGCGCACCTCGTTGACGTGACGTGCCACCAGCCGGACACCCTCCAGCTCACCGCACGCCAGACACATACATATACAGTTCCTGTTCATGCCATAGAACGTCGGGAGGCAGCACTACATGCCATGGCAGGACACCCCCCACTCCACCCCTCACTTCACCCCCCACGACACTCCCCACACCCCCCGCTACGACTCCGTCCACGACGCCCCGCACCCCACCGGCGGGCCCGGCGGACCGGACCGGGGGCGCTCGGAGTTCCCGCCCGGGCCCGGGCGGGCGGAACGTCGTCGGGCCGCCGCCAAGCGGGGCCGGCGCGGCAAGAGACGTAGGAGCGCTTCTGCTTCGCGTGGCCGACGAGGCGCTCAGGAACCGGTCGCCGGGCGTCCGTTGTCGCGGGTCGAGGCGCGTCGTGCCGCGCGTGAGGCGAAGGCGGCCAAGGACAGCCTCGGTGTCGTCGTCGGCGAGCTGTTCATCACCCTCGGCGTCGTGATGCTCCTCTTCGTGGCCTACCAGCTCTGGTGGACCAACGTGCTGGCCGGCCAGGAGGTCGACCAGGCCAAGGAACGGATCACGGACACCTGGGCCAAGGGCGAGACCAAGCCCGACGTCTTCGCCCCCGGCGAGGGCTTCGCCATCATGTACATCCCCAAGCTGGACGTCGTCGTGCCCGTCGCCGAGGGCATCGACAAGGCCAAGGTCCTCGACAAGGGCATGGCCGGCCACTACGGCTCCGGCAAGCTCAAGTCGGCCATGCCCTCCGACAAGCAGGGCAACTTCGCCGTCGCCGGCCACCGCAACACCCACGGCGAGCCGTTCCGCTACATCAACCGCCTCAAGCCCGGCGACCCCATCGTGGTCGAGACCCAGGACGCCTACTACACCTACGAGATGGCGAGCATCCTGCCCCAGACCCCGCCGTCGAACATCGCCGTCATCGACCCGATCCCCAAGGGCTCCGGCTTCACCGCGCCCGGCCGCTACATCACCCTGACCACCTGCACGCCCGAGTTCACCAGCACCTACCGCATGATCGTCTGGGGAAAGCTCGTCGAGGAGCGCCCCCGCAGCAAGGGAAAGCCGGGCGCGCTCACCGGCTGACGCACCTTCAGTGCGTGGGCTGCGGGGCCTCCAGCTTGATGCCGACGTGCCGGACCGTGTGCAGGTAGCGGGGCTGGGCCGCCGACTCACCGAGTTTCCGCCGGAGCCACGAGAGGTGCACGTCCACCGTGCGCTCGCCGCGGTACGTCCGCAGCCACACACGCTTGAACAGCTCGCCGCGCGGCACGACGACGCCGGGCCGCCACGCGAGGAATTCCAGGAGGTCGAACTCCTTGCGGTTCAGGTCGAGGGGAGCACCGTCGAGAAAGGCCTCGCGCCGCTTTGCGTCGACGACCAGCCCGCCCACCCGGGCGACGTCCGCGGGCACGACTCCCGCGGCCGCTCGCCGCAGCACCGCGGTCAACCTGGCCACGAGGTGGGCCGCGGAGAACGGTCCGGCCAGGAAGTCGTCGGCTCCGCTGCCCAGCGCGCGGACGAGATCACGCTCGTCCTGCCGGTCCGCGACGGCGACGACGGGGATGTCGGAGACGGTACGGAGCATCTTGAGCATCTCCAGGCCGTCGATGTCGGGCAGGCCGAGGCCCAGCACCATCACGTCGGACGGCTCGTCCAGAACGGCGCGCAGGGCGCCCAGAGCCGTACCGCACTCCCGCACGGTGAACGAGGCTTCCGAGAGACACACATGGAGGGCGGAGCGAACGGAGGGGTCGTCCAGGACGAGAAGCACCTTTGCCATGCGGGGCACGGTACGCGACACATATGTCTTTGAGTGTGTCGGGGTGCCGAATTTTCCCTGACGGGATATGGCATATTGTGTCGGGCGTGGTCGGCCGCGGTGTCGCACGGTCGGATGACGGCGCCGAAAGACGACATCGGAAGACGAGACGAGGAGGAGTCGGACGTCCTCGATCAGCCGACCGATTAAAGATCTTTAAGGCATCGGCAAGGTCGCGTTAACCCCGCGCGGCGACCCTGGATCCTAAGATGGCATGAACGAGCGGCGGTGCCTTACGGCCCCGCGGAATCCCCGGCCGGCTACGGCGCGGGAGTGACCGCGGTGTAGAAGACGGAGGAACCCCGCTTGGTGCGGCGGGCGCGCCCCTTGGCGACCAGATTCTCCAGAGACGTGCGCACGACCGTGGTCTGGATATGGCGGTCCCGGTGCTGTTCGCTGAGCGCGGTCGTCACCTCGGATGCGGAGCAGGGGGCGTCGCTCGCCGCGAGGTGATCGCGGATCAGCTCGACGAGAGTGGCCTTTCCGTCGCCGGAATTGCGGCCGCCCCGGCCACTCTTTCCGGCCCTTCCGGCCTTTCCGTTCTTCTGCCGGGGAACGGTGCGGTCCGATTCCGCGGCTCCGGCCTGGAGTGCTTTCTGGAGATTGAGCAGCACGCCGTGGTCGTGCGTCAATTCGTCCAGTTCGGCCGTGAGGCGAGCTACCTCGGCCCGGATGCGCTCCTGCTCCGCCACATTGCGTTCGAGATCTCCGGCGACCTTGCTGTTGTAAGCGGTCGTGAGTTCCGTTTCTCCCGGCATGACTCCCTCTTCGTCACATGTGGTCGGACGCGTCGCGGGTGTCACGTGAGGGTGCTGTTTTCGAGTGCACCGGGCGAGACGTGACACATACCTGACGGCTTCGGCCGACGACCACTCTAAGGCATGGGCCTCCCGTCCTGGGCTTTGGTGAGTGGCGCGCCGGGGGAGGGGTGCCGGCGACGTCATATTGGTCAGTTGACCAATTCGCATCCAGGAAATTGCGGGATAAACGAACGATGCCCGCTCCGCCGGGGCTACCACCGGGGAGCGGGCATCGCCGCGCGACGGGGAGGGCCGCCGCGGGTCAGGGGTCAGCGGAGGGCGGCGCTCCGCGGGTGTCGGTCGATGTCCGCCTCGTCGTCCCCGAGGATCAGCAGGGGGTCGAACACGACGATCGTGCCGGCCACGATGAGGAACACCAGGGGCGCCACCAGCATGGGCAGGACGACGGCGATCGGCGATCCGGCCCCCGCGGCCTCGGGCGCATGGGCGTGGAGCCGTACCGAGAGAGCGGCCATGCCCGTGTAGTGCATGCCGGTCACGGCCACCCCCATGACCAGGCTCGCGCCGATCGCCGCCGACAGGCCGCGCACCGAGACCGCGGCCCAGAGGGCCGCCGTCGCCGCGACCACCGCGATCGTCACCGAAGCGGCCACCGTCGGCAGGTCGTAGTCGAGGCTGCCGCCCATCTTCATGGCGGCCATGCCCGTGTAGTGCATCCCGGCCACGCCCAGGCCGGTGAAGAGCCCTGCGGTCAGCAGGACGGGAGGACGGGTACCGCCGTAGGCGACCGCTCCCACGCCCACGCCGACGGAGACCACTGCGAACAGCAGGCTCGCCAGCGTCAGCGGTCCGTCGTAGTCGATTCCGGTCTCGCGCACCGTGAATCCGAGCATTCCGATGAAGTGCATGGTCCAGATTCCGCACGCGATGGAGACCGCGCCCAGAAAGAGCCAGCCGGGCATCTTCCGTCCGCTCCGTACCGACCGGACCGTGCACCGGAGTCCCAGCGCGGAACCGAGGCAGGCCATGATGTACCCCGCCGCCGGGGTGATCAGCCCATAGCTGAATCCGTCGATCGTGCCGTGCATGAATTTCCCCTGGACCGTTCATGAGATGTGTGGGTCGGAACTCGCGAGGTCCCGGCGGACTCTACCTGACATATGTGTCTGGGAAACCACACATGACGCTGTACTTCGGGTGCCACATCACTCCTTCCTTAACGAAGTCCTAAGCCCATGTTTCCCGGCCTCCGGAGCGGATCTCCTCGTGCTTCCATGTGACGGCGGCACAGGTCGTACGACCGGCGGTGTGAAGGCGTTCGAAAGCCCCCTGAAGTCGTCGCAGGACGCGGTAGGCCGCCGGAAAGGCGGCGCGGGCGCGGGCATACGGGGCGGAAGATTCCTCCTCCTCCGTCCTGTCCGGCCTCCCCGCACGCGAGAACGGGATTCCACGGTCGGCGCGAAAGGCAGGAAGAGAACAGCGGTGAACTTCGACATCAGCCAGACGGCGCTTTCCCCCGGCGCGACGGCCGGCGCGGCGACCGGCTCGGCCGCCCACCACACGACCGGCTCGGCCCCCCACCACGCGGGCGTGGTGGACTTCGTCCCCGACGCCGTCCTGGTCATCGACGACAACGGCACCGTGGTCAGGGCCAACGCGGCCGCGGCGGCCCTCTTCGGCTACGACCGGTGGACGGTCGAGGGGCGCGGAGTTCTCGACTTCCTCCCGTCCTTCGACTGGAACCTCATGCGCGGCGCCGAGGACAACGGACACCCCGGCGGCATCCCCACGCGCCGGCTCCGCACCACGGCCCGGACCGCCGAAGGCGGAACCTTCCCCGCCGAGATCAGCACCGTACGGCTGGACCGCCGCACCCCCCACGACGCCCTCCCCTACGAGTCCTCCCTCGTCGTCTCGCTCCGCGACGTCACGGAGGCCGAGGAGGCGCGGGCGGCCCTTCTCCGCTCCCTCCTCCAGGCGGAAGCGGTCCTGCGCACCACCGGCGAAGCGCTCATCGGCATCGACGCCGAGGGCCGGATCGACCTGGTCAACCCGGCCGCGGCCCGTCTGCTCGGAGGCCGGGCCTCGGACCTCGGCGGTTGCGAACTGCTCTCCCGCCTGGTCCCGGTCGGGCCCACCGGCGACCCCGTCGACGCCGAGCACGCCCCTCTGGCCGAGGCCCTGAAGACCGGGCACCCCAGCCGGCTCACCGGCGTGGAGCTGGAGTCGGGCGACGGCGCCCGCCTCACCGCCGACCTCACCGTCCGCCCCTTCATGGACGACGGCAGGGTGGTCGGCACGGTCGTCGCGCTGAGCGACCGTCGCCCGTACGAGCGGCTGGCCGACGAGTACGTCGCCGCGCAGAACCGCTGCCTGAGGGCCCACCGGACCGAACTCGAAGAGCAGCGCCGACTGACCGACCGGGCCGTCGAACACACCCGCGAGCTCACCGACTTCCTCTCCGGCCCGCTGGCGGGTGCGCTGCACCACCTCCACGCCCAGCTGACGCGGCTCGCCGACGACAGCTCACGCCCCCTGTGGCCCGAGGCCACCACCAGCCTGGAGGCCCTGGCGGCCGACCTGCGTACGGTCATGGCCCTCGTGACCGACCGGGCCGGGGCGTATCCCCATGACAGCGCGCCGGCGGGACCGCGGCGGCGCACCGTGCTCGTCGACGACGTGGTGCAGGCGGGGGTACGGGCCGCGACGTCCTTCACGAGTCCGAGCCGGGTGCAGTTCTCCGTCCACGCCCCGAGGTTCGCCGTCCACGTGGATCCCGACGACGTCTCGACCGCCGTCGCGCGGCTCATCGCGGATGTCGTCCACGCCGGCGACGAGGAGGCCGGCTCCGGCCCGCACCACGTGTTCGTCGCCGCCCTCCACCAGCGCGGCCTGCTGCGCATCGAGGTGCGCGGCCCCCGCGGCGGCGGTGCGCGGGAGCACTTCGACGTCGTGCAGGGCATCGCCGCGGCCCACGGGGGCACGCTGCGCACGCACCGGGCGGCGGGCGTCAGCGGCAGCACCTATGTCCTCGAACTGCCCTCGGCCCTCCAGGACGAGGCCGCCGCGGCCGCCACTCCGGGCGACACCTCCTCGGCGGCCCTCCGGCCGACGGGGCGTCACCGCTCGCCCGGCTCCGTACCGGCCCTCACCGCAGAGCGGTTGTCCACCTGACCAGGAGGTGCCTCAGCCCCGCCTGATCATGGCATGAAGGAATCCTTAAGAAACACCGATCGGCACACATGGTCGTCACATATGCCATCACCAGATGGTTAGGTTTCCACCAGTCGATCCGATGTCCCACGCGCCGCCCCCTCTCACCGCACCGGTCCCCGGCGTCCGGTGCACGCTCCGGCCCCCTCCTCCGCACCACGCGCAGCCGGTGGCCCCCTCGGCCCGGCACCGCACACCTCCTCCGGTCCCCGCCGGTGACCCAAGCCCGGAAAGGAATCGTCGCCATGGTCCTTCCCCTCTCCCGAGGCGCTGCTCGCCTCGCGGCCGTACTCGACGCTCTGCCCGACGGTCTCGTGCTCGTCAACCGCGACGGCACGGTCGTCAACGCCAACACCATCGCGCTCGGCATGTTCGAGACGCCCGGCACCGCTCTGGTCGGGCGCGGGCTGCTCGATCTGCTGCCGACGTTCGACTCGCGGCTGATCCCCGGCTCCATGCGCCTGCCCGACCCCGCCGACGAGCGGGGCCGCACCAAACCGATGCGGATGATGGCCCGCCGGACCGACGGCGGCGAGTTCCCGGTCGAGGTGACGAGCGCCAACCTGGAGGACGGGCGGGAGGCGTACGACTCGTACAGCGGCTACACCGGCGACGAGCTGCTGATGCTCGTCGTCCGTGACCTGACCGGCACCCTCGACACCGAGGCCGAGCTGGCCCGCTCGCAGCGGCAGACCGAGATGATCCTGCGCGCCGCCTCCGAGGGCGTCGTCGGCACGGACACCGACGGCCGCGTCGTCCTCGTGAACCCCGCGTTCGCGCAGATCCTCGGCTACCGCACCGAGGAGCTCGACGGCGCCGCACTGCATCCCCTCGTTCTCGCGCGTCGCGCCGACGGCACGCCGTTCCCGTACGAGGAGTCCCCGCTCGCCGACACGCTCAAGTCCGGCCGCAAGCACCGGGTGCGCGGCCAGGTGCTCTGGTCGAAGGCCGGCGACCGCGTACCGGTCGACCTGACGACCGCTCCGGTGCGGGACGGCGACCAGCTCGTCGGCGCCGTGATGACCTTCACCGACCGCAGACCGTACGAGGAACTGGTCGCCCGGTACGAGGCCGAGCTCGCGGAACACGCGGAGCGGTACGCGGCCCTCGCGGCCCGGCACGCCGAGCTGACCGCCGTACTCCCCGAGCCCCGCCCCGCAGGCCCGGCACCGCTCGCGCAAGGCACCGTCGAGCCCCTGGGGCGGGCACGGACGGCGGCCGCCGTCACCCGGCACCCCACCACCCTGGGCACCGTCATGTCCGCCGGGATCGACAAGGCCACGGCGCTCACCGGCCTGCACCGCGCGCAGTTCGCCGTGCACGCCCCACCCGTCGTCGTCACGCTCGACCCCGACCGCGCGTCGACCGCCCTGGCACACCTGATCGCCGACGCCTCCGGCGTCACGTCCACGGGCGCGGTCCGCGCGCGGACCGCGCCCTCGCCCCGGACCGACACCACCGTCGTCATCACGGCTTCACCCCGTGCCGACCACCTGCGCATCGAGATCAGCGGCCCTCGCGCCGTCAACGACCCCACGCACGTCCTCATCGCGCGCGGGATCGTCGACGCGCACGGCGGAGACCTCGCCGTACGACACCACCCCCGAGGCTCCGGACTGACCTACGTCGTGCAGCTCCCCCACACGCCCCTGCCGCCGCTCCTGCCGGCCGCCGCCCGTGCCTCGGCTCCGGCGCCCACGGCCCCGACCGCTCTGTCGACCGCGTCGCCTTCGGCCGAACCCGTACCCGGGCCCGTACCCGTGCCCTCGTCCCCGGTCCGCGTGCCGGTCGCGGGCTCCTGGATCATCGGCGCGGCGGTCGACGCGCGCCGGGACCGCACGGCCGCCCGCACCCGCCCCTACGCCACCCCGCCGCGCCCACGGATCGCCTCGGACGGAGAACAGCAGCGCCTCGTCGACCTCCTCGCCAGGATCAGGCAACACCCCGCCTGATCAAGCCGCGAGGAGGCGAAGGCACGGCACCACCGCGCCACGCGCCGTCCACGGGGCCGTGCCTCACGCTGCCGTCGTGGTGCGGAACGTGCTGGGGCTGAGGCCCTTGTGGCGCTTGAAGGCGTTGCTGAAGCCGAAGGCGTCGGCGTAGCCCACGCTCTTGGCGATGCTGGCGATGCTGAGGTCGGTGTCGGCCAGGAGGGCGGCGGCGTCGTCCATGCGGCACTCGGTGAGGTAGGCGAGGGGCGGACGGCCCATCAGCTCGCTGAAGCGCCGGGCGAACAGCGCCCGGGAGACGCCGGCCTGGGCGGCCAGCGACGCGACCGTCCAGCTCTCGGCCGGCCGTCGGTGGAGGGCGTGCAGGGCGGGGGCGAGGACCGGGTCGGAGAGGCCGCGGTACCAGCCGGGGGCGTCGTCGCGCGCCCGGTCGAACCAGGTGCGCAGCGTGCACACGAGGGCCCAGTCGAGGAGCCGGTCCATCATCGCCTGGGAGCCGGCGGAGAGCCGTGCGGCGTCGGCGGCGGAGTCCTCCAGCCAGGCGCAGACCTCGGCGTCCTCGGCCACGACGAGGACGGGCGGAAGAGCGCGCAGGAGTCGTTCGTGGCGGTGCCCCGAGGCGCGGTAGGCGCCCACGATCAGCGCGGTCGCGCCCTCCGGGCTGTCGCCCCAGTGGATGCCGCCGAGTTCCTGGTCCGCGCACGCGGCGTCTCCGGTGAAGCAGTGGATCTCGTACGCGTCGTGGGGGCGCCGGACGGTGGCCGGCTCGTCCGCCAGACGGAACGGCGCGGGTCCTTTGACGATGGTCGTGTCGCCCGCGCCGATCGCCCGCTCGGTCCCGTCGGACAGCAGCAGTGTGCCGCCCCCGCGCAGCACGCTCACCATGGTGAGCGGAGCGGCGTCGGGGAAGGTGATGCTCCACGGGGCTTTCAGGACGGCATGGCTGACGACCGAGCCCTCGGCGCGGATGCCGCTCAGGAGTGAACTCAGAGGATCCATGACGCAAGCGTAGACGATCTCCTATGTTGTCGAGAGTTTCTCCCATGGATCATCTACGGCGCCACGGTTGTACTGGACTCACTGCACCGATCGAGCCCTCGGGAGACACCGTGCCGCAGCACAGCAGTGACACCAGGACGGCCCTCGTCGTCGTCGCGCACCACCGCAGCGATTCCCTCACCGCCCACACCGCCCGCCGCGCGGCCGCCCAGCTGGAGGCGGCCGGATACCGCATCGACCTGCTCGACCTGCACGCCGAGGGCTTCGACCCGCGGATGAACGTGGAGGACCAGCCGGACTGGGGCAACCGGGAGAAGCCGTACTCGGAGGAGACGCAGGCCCACATGCGGCGGATCCTCGACGCGGACGTCGTCGTCGCCGTCTTCCCGGTGTACTGGCAGAGCGTGCCCGCCGTCCTCAAGGGGTGGATCGACCGGGTGTGGAACTACGGCTTCGCGTACGGTCGCAGCAAGCCCCGTCTGGCGGGCAAGCGCATGCTGTGGCTGGCCCTGGCCGGCGCCACCGCCGACGACCCCCTCGCGGAGTCGATGCACGCCGCCCTGGAGGCCAACCTGAGCGACGGCATCGCCTACTACTGCGGCTTCACCCGCTCCACCGTGGGTCTGCTCCTGAACGCGGAGGAGCGGCCGCAGCGCATCGACGCCGAGGGCAATCTCCTGGTTGGCGAAGCGGCCGGCGGCGCCGAACGGGAGGCACAGTACGCCGACTTCGACCGCCGGGCGGGGAAGTTCGTGGAGGAGTTCCTCGCCGACGAACTCGTCGCCGTCTGACCGTCCCCGGACCGCGCGCGCCGACCCCGGGGCCGTACGTGCGGGGCTCGGCGCCCGGCCCGGCGGCCCCGGTTCGGCGGCCCGGCCCGGCGGCCCGGCCCGGCGAATCGGGAGGCCGGGTGCCGGCGACGGCGGGCGTCAGCGGCCGGCCCTGGAGCGGGCGTGCGTGTCCTGCACCGCCTGGAACTCGCGTTCGGCCTGACGCCAGCGCCCCGTCGCCAGACAGGCGTGGCCGAGCCGGGTGCGGATGTCCATCTCCAGCCAGTCGTAACTGGGTTCGGTGAGGCGGGAGAGGGAGGCGTGCCGGCGCAGCGCCTGGTGGTGCAGGGCGACGGCGGCCTCGGGGTCGCCGTCGGCCTGTTCCGCCGTACCCAGCCGGGTCAGACTGCGGGCACAGAGGAAGAAGTCGCTGACCTGGTCGACCAGGACGACCGCCGCCCGCAGGTGGTGCTTGGCCTGCTTGAACCGCCCGAGCCGGAGGTGGGCGTCGGCGGCGCAGCTCAGCGCCCGGCCCAGCATGCGGGGGCGGCCGATGGCCTCCGCGTGGGGGAGGGCGTCGCTGAAGCAGGCCAGCGCCCGCTCGTTCTGCCGGTCGAAGTAGTACGACAGCCCCTGGACGACCAGGGCGGTCGCCGCGACCCAGTCGCTGCCGATGCCCCTGGCGAGGGCGAGGCCCTCCGTCGTGTGCCGGATGGCGGATCCCGCGTCGCCCAGACTCAGGGCCATGGCACCCATGGCCGTGCGGGTCCGGCTCTCCTCATGGGTGTCGGGACGGTCCGCGAGCAGTCCCAGGGTCTGCTCCAGGCACGTGCGGGCCCGCTTGTACCGGCGCTGGTGGATCGCCGTGTAACCGAGGCAGTTCCACAGGGCGAGCCGCATCCGCGGATCCGTCGTCCCGTCCACGTGGGCCAGAGCGGTCTCCACGGTCGTCTCGGCCTCGTGGTAGCGGCCCTGCCGGACGAAGTAGTCGGTCAGGGCCTCGGCCAGCCAGCAGGCGTGATCGGCGTCCCCCACACTCGCGGCGTGACCGACGACGTCGGCCAGTTCACTTCCTGCCCTGTCCAGCCACGCCTGTGCCTCCTGCCAGCCCGCGAACGGACCCGCCTGCGGCCGAGGACCGGTCGGGAAGCCGTCGACGCCCCAGTCGCTGGCCATCCGGGCGGCGTCCAGATGGAGACGGAACGCCGCCCCGCGCGCGTCGGCGGTCTCGCCCGGGGTCGCCGTCGCGAGCCGCCGCGCGTGCGCCCGGACGAGATCGTGCAGCCGGTAGCGGCCGGGCCGGGGCTGCTGGACCAGGCTGGTGTCGACGAGTTCCTCCAGCAGCACCTCGGTCTCGGCGCCGGGAAGCCCCAGCATGGCCGCCGGAGTCAGCGTGTCGAACTCCACGGTCGGGGTCACCCCCAGAGCCCGGAAGGCGCGCCGTTGTTCGGGCGGCAGGTGGTCGTAGGACATCTGGAACGCCGTCTCCACGCTGCGGTCCCCCGCGCTCAGCTGCCCGAGCCGGTCGTCGCCCGTCATCCGCCCCACCAGGTGCTCCACGGTCCAGCCGGTCCGGTTCTGCAGCCGTGAACCGGCCAGGCGCAGGGCGAGCGGGAGCCCGTCGCACAGCGAGGCCAGCCGCCGGATCGCCTCGGGCTCCTGGTGCGACCGCTGTGCCCCGATGATGTCGGCGAGCAGCGACACCGACTCGTCCGATTCCAGCGGTTCCAGGGTGACCCGCAGATCGGCGTCCAGCCCCCCGAGCCGGCGGCGGCCCGCCACCAGGACCCTGCTCCCCGCGCCCGCCGGCAGCAGGGGCCGTACCTGATCGGCGTCCAGAGCGTCGTCCACGACCATCAGCAGCCGCAGCCCGCTGGTGGCGGTCCGCCAGACGGAGACCAGATCGTCCAGTTCGCCGGGGAGTTCGCCGGTCTCGGTGCTCAGTGTGCGCAGCAGCCGTTGCAGGGTCCGCACGGGCGTCTGCCGCCCCTGTGCGCTGTGGGCCCGTAGGTCCACGTAGAGACAACCGTCCGGGAACTCGCCGCTCAGCTCGCGGGCCGCGCGTACGACGAGGGCCGACTTGCCCACGCCCGCCGGTCCGTCGACGGTGCGGACGGTCACGGCCCCGGGAGTCGCGGCGCCCGTCAGCCGGGCCAGCTCGGTCTGCCGCCCGATCAAGCGGCCCGCGTCGCCGGGCAGTTCGTTGACGGCGCGGCGGGCGGGCGCGGGCGAGCCGGGCGGTGCGGCCGCGTCCCCGCGCAGGATGGCCTCGTGCACCCGGCTGAGCGCGTCCCCGGGGCTCGCGCCCAGCTCGGTGCGCAGGAGCCGGCTCAGGTCCGCGAAGACGGTGAGGGCCTCGCCCTGGCGGCCGCTGCCGTGCAGGGCCCGCATCCGCAGTGCGGCGAGCGGCTCGTCGTACGGGCCGGACGCGCACAGCTCGGCGAGATCGTCGAGGACCTCGCCGTACCGGCCCAGGTCGACCAGACACTCCAGGCGCTGTACGCGGGCCTCACGCCGCCGGTTCAGCAGCCGCTCGCGCTCCTGCCGGGCGAACGGCCCAGGCAGCCCGGTCAGTGGCTCACCGTCGAACAGCGCCAGTGCGCGGGCCAGTTGCTCGGCGGCACCGGCCGGGTCACCGGCCGTCCTCGCCCGTCGGGCGGCGTCGGTGTGTGCGGCGAGATCGGTCAGATCGAGCGTGAACCGGTCGGAGTCCAGGCGGTATCCGCCCCGCTCCCCGCGGATCAGTGACTTCCCCGGCTCGCCGCCCGGGAGCTCCAGATCCCGGCGCAGCGCGTACACATAGCTGGGCAGCACGCTCCGGCCGCTCTTCGGGGGATCGTCGCCCCAGACCGAATCGAGCAGCTGCTCAGGGGTGACCAGGGCACCGGGGCGCAGCGCGAGCGCGACCAGCACCGCCTGGCGGCGGACCGGCCCGAGCGGCAGCCGGACGTCCTCGTGCCGGAGCCGCACCGGCCCGAGCAGCATGAGCCGGAACCGTCGCGGCTGTTGCGCCCCCACGTGATGCCTCCGCTTCCCGTCATCGGAATTTCATCGGCATTGCAGCGGCTTCCGCGACGCTCGCGCAAGTGCCCCGCCGAGTCCCGGCCATCCGGGAACGCCGTTCCGGGCACATGACGGCGGGCGCTGCTCGGACACCGTTCGGGCCGTCCACCCGTCGAGGCGCTGAGCTGGAGGGACAGAGACATGGCTGCCGAATCGACACCGCCGACATCACCGTCGGACCAGGGCGGGATCCTGCTGGTCCCGGACCGCCCCACCGGGCGGGGAGGCGTGGTGTACGTCTGCCTGGACGACGGATTTCCCGGTGGCTTCCCGGTCGGCCGGGCGATCCGGGACGACGACGGCACCTGGTGCGCGTACGCCCGCTTCCGCCCGGGCCGGATCTTCGCCGACGACCGCGTGGCCACCGGCCTGCCCGACCTGCGGGCCGCTGTCCGCGAGGTCCTCGCACACGCCTGCCACGCCGATCCGGACTCCGCCGGCCTCCCCGCCGCCGCGATCCCGCGCCGGCGCCGCGCCGAGGACGGGACGGACGATGGGGGCGGGCGCATGGAGCCGCCATCGGATGGGCTATCTTGAACGCGTTCAAAGTGTCGAGTTGTGGGGGCGACCATGCGGTTCACCGTGCGAGAAGCCGTCCATCCGTGGCAGTTCGGCCTGGCCGTGTGTGCCGTGGTCGTCCCGCTGATCCCGGTCTTCGCCTCGGGGTCACCCCTCTTCGTCTTCCCCTTCGTCGTCGTGACCGCGGCGCTGACCGCCGTACCGCTGCTCCTCTGCGCCCGGCCCGCCGCCTTCCCGGTGGCCGCCGGGATCATCTCGGCGGTGCTGCTGCCGTGGTCGCTGTGCGGCTCCTGGGTCGGGATGCTCGTCTTCGCCCCGTCGGCCCCGCTCCTGATCCTCTCGGCGTTCTCGGACCCGCGGCGACACCCGAAGGCCGCCGGGCTCCTGGCGGGGGCCGGCGTCCTGCTGGCGGTGGGAGCGACGCTGTTCTGGTGGGTCGACGGGGCCCTGAGTCCTCTCCCCGAGGGCTATCTGGGGGTCGGTTGACGGGGGGTTGCTCAACCCCGTGCCCGCGCAGTCGGCCACCCGCCCCGTGCGGGCCCCTCGGGAGCCCGGTCAGGCGGAGGCTTCCCACTGGTCGCAGTACTCGATGTGCAGTTCGCGCGCGTTTCCGAGAATGCCGGCGTCCGCGTACAGCCGCGTGCAGTAGTGCGCGTGGCTGTGGCGGTCGGGGGAGTGCAGGGGACCGTTCCGGGACACGTCGAGGAAGTGCTGTGCGGTGTCCCGGAAGACCTTCGCGCTGCCGGTCATGAACAGCGTCTCCGCATGGAGGTGCTCGTGGAACAGGTCGCGGTTCTCTCGATGATGACGGGCCTCGTGGTCGACGGCGGGAGCCTCCGCCTCCGCCTCGCGCAGGCTCACGGTCTGGGGGCGGCCCGGGCCGAGGCGGCGCCGCACCTGCTTCCAGTCCGAGGCCGCGAACTGGAGCGAATGGTGCAGGAGTACGAGGTCGAGCGGCGGCCCGAACCCGTCCGGCACCGCGTGGGCCGGCATGGCGTTGGCCCGCAGGGGCACGTGGATCAGGGAGCGGGGCGACCGGGCGGCGAGCAGCCAGAGCTCGGCGATGCTCCGGGCGGCGTGCTCGTCGATGTAGGCACCCAGGTACCGGTCGTGGTCGAGGAGCACCGCACGGGCCGGCGGCTGGGCGGGGCGGATGACCCGCAACTCTTCGGCTCCCCTGCGGGCCCGGTGGACGAGGACGCGCAGTCCCATGCCTCTCCCTTGCGGTACGGCGGACGATTCAGTGGATTTTTCGCGAGTCGCAGCCCATCATCTCTCCGGCGCGAGCACCACGGGTTTCCGGAAAGCCGGGATCGAGGGCGCGAGGCGGCTGCCCGGCAGGGCACGCCGGGCCTGTGGCGGGGTGGGGAGGCCCGGCGAGGCTCGGCCGGCGCGGGCTCAGGCGCGGACGCGGGTCAGCATCGTGCGAACGCCCCGTCACGCGGTCGCACGTGCTCGCGCGGCCCCGCCGCCCGCAGGACCACGTCCAACACCCGTGCCGGGTCGGCCGCGTAGGCGTGCGAGAACCACGCCATGTTGGCCTCCACCACGGCCCAGCGGTGGCCCGCGCGATACGGGTCCAGCAGCTGCCCGACGTCCACGACGACCGCACTCGGCAGCGTGTTCCCGGCTTCGGCGGTCAGCCCGTCGACGAACTCCGAGATCTGTGCGGCGACAACCCGGTCCGCGCGGTCCGCGCCGAGCGGGCGGGGGTCGAGGCGGCCGAACACCGCGTACCGGCTCGCCGTGGCGATCCGGCCGTCCAGCAGGAACAGCCGGTACTCGGCCGCGAAGGTCACCACGTCGGACAGCAGCACCGGCGCCGCCGGGTCCAGGGTGCCGGGCAGGCGGGAACCGTCGGTGTAGACCTCGGCGGGGAAGGACTTCTCACGGGGCGGTTTGACGAACGTCGGCCGGTCGATCGCCCACGCGTCCGCGACGGTCGCGGCCCGTACCCGGCGTCCGGTGAACTCCTCCGGCAGCTCGGCGAGCCAGCCGTCCGACGGCTCCAGCAACGCGAACCCGAGGCGGCCGGCCAATCGCGCACCCGCGATCGGGCCCCCGTACCAGTACGCGGGACCCGCCAGGCCGGGCTCCTCCGCCGCCCTGACCGGCATCCCTCGGCCCGCCGCCTCGACGGCCAGCAGTTCCATCGTCGACGTCCGCCGTCCGGGCATGACCAGCACCGCGTATCCCCCCTGTGCTCCGCGAGACCGTCACGGTAGCCGGACGGTGCTCGCCACCGCAGCCGAGAATCCCTGGCCGGAGGGGTCGAGGGCCCGAGGGGCGAAGGGCTGAAGGCGGGCCGGCCGTGGCAGCGCGCCGTGAGGAGGCGCGCGGCTTCCGCGGTTTCCCCCGAACTCTCTCGATCACGGTGAGTACCCTCCCAGGATGACCGCGACATTCGACGAAGTTGTCCGCGCCCGGCTGCGGGCCCCCCACATCTGGTACGTCGGGACCGTGTTCGCCGACGGAGCACCGCAGGTGAGCCCGATGTGGGTGGATCTCGAAGGGCAGGGGGAGCTGACGTTCAACACCTCGGTGGGCCGGGTGAAGGAGGAGAACCCGCGCCGCGATCCCCGCGTCTACCTCTCGCACGCCGACGCCGCCGATCCCTTCGACCGCGTGCAGATCAGCGGCGTCGTGGCCCGCTTCATCGAGGGCGAGGAGGCACATGACCGGATGGACCGCTTGTCCCGCAAGTACCTGGGCGGCGACTACGCGTGGACCATGCCGGGGGAGCGGCGGGTCGCGGTGATCGTGCGTCCGGTCAAGGTACGGCACATCGTCGGGGTCGAGCGGTTCAGGCCCGGAGGCCCCGTCCCCGCTCCCTGACGGGCCGCATCTTCGCGACGCGGCCCGGGCGTGCGCCGCCCGCGTCGTCCCCGCGGGATCGACGGAGCGCCCGCTCCGTCGTATCGCCACATGATGTGCATCTGCGAACATGCGCCGCTCGGTGAAGAGGAGGAGTCACCACGTTCTCCGGTCCGACGAAGGAGGGGGGTGCGAGTCATCCTGCGGGTGGAGGTTGCCCGTCCCGGGCCGTCCTAGCCTGAGGAGTGATGAGTGAACAGGCCTGTGCTGCCGACTCTGAGACTCGAGGAGACGAGCACCATGGCATCCCCCACCAAGTACTTCGCAGAAGGCGCCGTCCTGTTCGGCATCGGGCTCGCACTCCGCCTGTTCACCGGGGATGTCGAGAACCCCGTCTTCACACTCACAAAGGTGGGCGTCGTGCTGATGGTCGTCGGCGGCATCGAGATCCTCTACGGCATGTACCGGACAGCGAGCAGCGGGAGCGGTAAGTCCAGCTCCTGACCGGCCCTGCCGCGGGCGGCGAGGGCGCCCGGCGAGCCGGGACGGCCCCGCCGCCGGCGTCGTGTGCGATCCATCGGTCTCCGGCGCCACGCCCGTCATCGCCACCGGCCGGCAGACCCCCTGCCGACCCCGCCGACTCTCGACGGGGTCACAGCAGGTGCCCACCGCCGTCGACCAGAACCACCTCGCCCGTGATGTACGAGGCGTCGGCGAGGTCGCACACGGCCTCCGCGATGTCCTCGGCGGTCCCGACCCGGCGCAGCGGCAGCCGCTGCGCGACCTCGTCCATCACCTTGTCCATGCCTTCCAGGCCGCGGTACCAAGGGGTGTCGATCAGCCCGGGCGCGACCGCGTTGACCCGCACGCCGTCCGGACCCAGCTGCTTGGCGAGCAGTCGCGTCATGTGGTTGAGGGCCGCCTTGCTCACGGCGTAGGGGATCGAGCTGCCGTTGGCGAACAGGCCCGCCTGCGAGGACACGTTGACGATGCTGCCCGCTCCCGAAGCCTTCAGGAACGGGATCGCGGCGACCGTGGTCTGCCAGACCGCGATGACGTTGACCTCGTTGATCTCGCGCCACACCTCGGGACCGGCGGCCTCGAAGTCGGCATGGTCGATGAAGCGCGTGGTGCCCGCGTTGTTCACCAGGATGTCGAGCCGTCCGTAGGTGTCGGCCGCGGTCCGCACGAGTCGCTTGGCCTCCGCTTCGTCGGCCACGTCCGCCTGGACGTAGACGGCGCCCGGCAGTTCGGCGGCCAGCTTCTCGCCGGCCTCGACGGAGCGCGCGGAGTTGACCACGACGCGGACCCCCGCGGCCGCCAGCCGCCTGGCCACGGCAGCCCCGATGCCCGACGACGACCCGGTGACCAGTGCGACGCGCTGTTCCTTGCTCATACGGCAGTGCCTCTCGTGTCAGCTCTGCCGCGCCCGCTCCGATCATGCCAGACGAGCACGCGCCTGGTTCTGCGATCCCGAGGCGCAGGGCGGGCGTCCGCAAGGAGCGCGTACGGAGCGGCAGTCGACGTCCGCGGGCCGGTCCGTGGCGATCGCGCCGAGCCCGGCCGCCGCGGTCTCACCGCGCCGGCGCGGGCGCCGAAGCTGCCGCCCCGGACTGCCGCCCGCCGCGGCAGGCGGGCCCTACCGTCCTCCTACGTCTCCCTTTCACAGGACAATCCAGGAGGTTTCGACATGTCGCATTCGGGTCGTTCCGCCATCGGCGGGGCCGCGGTCGCCGCTGCCGCCGCCGCGCTGCTCATCGGTGGCGCCGGCACCGCGTCCGCGCAGTCCTCGTCGTCCGGGCCGCAGCGGATCAGCTCGGCCGAGCTGCGGGCGCACCTCGGCGAGGCCGTCGCGCAGGAGCGCCTGGCCGCCTCCTGCACGCCGGCCTGTGCCGGCCAGATCGTCTAGCGGACAGCGGCGGACCGAGGAGGAGGCCCAGAGATGATCACCGCGGACCGTTCCGAGCAGGAGAGCACCTGGTGTCCGAGCGGCAGGCCCGACGCCCCGGAGGCGGTCGTGCTGGGAGTCCGCTCCGGTCAGGGCGGGGAGGTCGTGTACCTCGCCGACCCCGTCCCGGCCCGTGACGTTCTCCCGCTCGTCCCGGAGGGCGTGGAGCCGACCAGGGTGCTGCGCTTCGCGTCGCACTGCGTCAGCGCCTGCCTGCACCGCAGGGGCAACGACTGCACCCTGGTGGAGCGGGTGGCGGCCACACCCGCCGACGAGGACCGGAACGTACCGCGGTGTCATCTGCGGGCCCACTGCAAGTGGTGGGCCCAGGTCGGCGTGGACGGCTGCCGCCGCTGCCCCGCCGTCGCCACCACCGTCGTCGAGGGCGACGACCTGGGCGCTCTGGTCGCCGACCCCGCCACCACGCGCGAACAGCTCGACGCGTGGATCGCGGAGAAGGACGCGAACGAGGCGGGGGAGGCGAGCGAGGTGCAGGAGGCGCACGAGGCCGACGAGCCCCGCCCGGCCGCCACGCCCTCGCGAAGTTCAGCGTGAGCGCGTGACCCGTCGAGTGGCGAAAGCGCCGAGCGGCCCCACCCGGAACCTCGGGTGGGGCCGCTCTCGCGCAGTCCCGGGCACGCCCGGTCACTCCGGATTCCGGTGCCCGGCCGACAGGGCGACCTACGGCGAGCCGGTCGGCGGCGCGGAGCGAAGGACGAGCAGGGTGATCTCGCTGGGGGCGAAGACGCGGAAGGGCGGCCCCCAGAAGCCGGTGCCGCGGCTCGTGTAGAGGAGCGTGCGGGCGCCGTGGCGGCTGAGGCCGGCGACGGTGGGCTGGTCGACACGAACCAGGTGGTGGAAGGGCCAGATCTGGCCGCCGTGGGTGTGGCCGGAGATCTGGAGGTCGATCCCGTGGGCCGCCGCCCGGTCGACGAACTTGGGCTGGTGGGCGAGGAGGAGGACGGGCAGCTCGGGATCGGTGCCCTGGAGGGCTCCGTCGAGGTGGGCGCGGTGCCCCGCCAGCCCCGAGGACTCGGCCGTGACGTCGTCGACACCCGCCACCACGAGCGTGTCCCCGCCGCGTTCGAGCAGCAGGTGCCGGTTGCGCAGCGGCTCCCAGCCGAGTTCGCCCATCAGGTCGACCCAGCCCTGGGCCTCGCTGTAGTACTCGTGGTTGCCGGTGACGTAGACCAGGGCCCGCTTCGCCCGCACGGTGCCCAGGGGCGCGGCCTGGGAGCGCCGGCGTTCGGCCGTGCCGTCCGCGATGTCACCGGTGTGGCACACCAGATCGGCGTCCAGCCCGTTGACCGTCTCGCAGACCCGTGCCGACCAGCGGGCGCGGTCGAGGGGACCGTAGTGGGTGTCGGTGATCAGCACGACTCGGGTGCCGTCCAGACCGGCGCCCAGACGGGGAAGCGGTACGTCGAGCCGGCGGACGCGCGGCACGCGCCGGGCTTCGGCGTACCCCCATGCGAGCAGAACGGCGGCCGTGCCGAGGACGGCCCAGGTGACGAGGCGAGCCCGGCTCTGGCCGTCACCGACACCGGCCACGGCCAGGGCGAGCCGCAGCAGGACACCGAGGAGAACGGACCAGGTGAACAGCACCCAGCTGACGCCCAGCAGCGTGTCGCCGACGATCGCCGCCCCGTCCTGCTGGCGACGGCCGTGGCCGCGAACCATGGCGAGCGGCATCACGACCAGGCCGAGGGCGAACAGCGCGGTGCCGGTCACGGTGACGGACATCGGCCAGCGCTGACCGGTGTGCAGGAGAACCCAGCAGGGCACGGCCCACAGCAGGAGCGGGGCGATCAAGGGGATCCAGCGCATCAGGCGCCGCAATCGGCTCGACGACGCCCCTTGTCCCTCGTGCGCCTCCGGTCCGGCGGATCGGGTGTTGCTGGTATCTGTCACGCTTCCCCTCCTGAGGTGCTGTCCGTTCCGGCTCTGCTCCGGTTCTGTTCCGGTCTCGCTCACCGGAGTCTCGCTGGAGAGTCCATTGTCCGCCGCTGAGGTCCGCTCCACCCGCGCTGCACGGGGCGAGGCTCCAGGGGCGCGGGATCCGGACCCTCGGAAACGAGCGATGCGGATCGCGGAAACGCGCGATGCGGATCGCAGAGCATGGCGCGGCAGCGGAGGGGACGGGCGCGCGTCAGTGTCCGGCTCACGGGCTGTCGTCGTCGGCTGCGAAGACGGTGTGGGCGGCCCGGACGATGCGGGCGCAGCGCCGGGTCATGGCCTCGGGCGACTGGTCGGGGTGCTCGATCCACCATCTGACCAGAGCGGTGCACAGGCCGCGCCAGGCGTACTTGAGGGCGTCGGCGTCCAGGGGGTCGGTGGTTCCGGCCGTGCGCAGGAGTTCGGCGGTGCCGGTCGCGGCGAGGCCGTCGATCGCGTCGCGGTAGTGCGCGGCGCGCCGGGCGGCGTCGCTGCCGGGCGGCAGCGACGGGTCGTGGAGCACGAACCAGGCCCTTCGTTGCGCGTCGAGCGCGGTGAAGAGGGCGCTCAGGACGCGCAGGGGGGTGGACGGCGCGGCGGTGTCGTGTCCGTCCATGGCGGTGCGGATGGCGTGCAGCAGCCGGTCGCCGATCGGGTCGAGGCAGGCGAGGTAGAGGCCCTGCTTGCTGCCGAAGTACTGGTGCAGCAGCGGCTTGGTCACGCCGACCCGTACGGCGATGGCGGCCACGGTGGTCGCCTCGTAGCCGTGGAGGCCGAACTCCTCGGTGGCCGCGGCCAGGATCTGCTGTTCGCGATCGGCTCTCGGCACGCCCTTTGTGCCGGCCCTGGAGGAGAGCGTTGTCATGGGAACAGATCTTACCCTAAGGTAATTTACCGCTGGGTAAATTCCATCGGACCCGACCGGGAGCACGCTCATGTCCGCGATCCCCTCCGAGCCCCGCTCCGCCCGCACCCGTTCCTGGTGGGGCTGGGGCCATGCCGACGCCCACCTCGACGACGCCGAATGCACTGCGATGGGGGCCCTGCTCCCAGGCACCCTGGCCCGCCCGCTGCCCGTGCCCCGTATCGCCGACCTGGCCGTCGCCGGGCCCGCCGTGACGCCCCCGCCCTCCCTGGCGCACCTGGTCACCGGAGATCCGCCGGCGCGCGCCGCCCACGCCATGGGCAAGGCGTACCGCGACGTCGTCCGGGCCCTGCGGGGCCGCCCCGGCCGGATCCCCGATCTCGTCGCGCACCCCACCGGCGACCGCGAGGTGGCCGACCTGCTGGACTGGGCCGGCGAGCACGACGTGGCCGTCATACCCTTCGGCGGAGGCTCCTCGGTCGTCGGCGGCGTGGAGTACCGCGGCGACGCCCACCGCGCCGTGCTGTCGCTCGACCTGACCTCGATGGACCGCGTGCTGGAGATCGACACCGCCGGCCGCGCGGCCCGCATCCAGGCGGGAGCCCTCGGCCCCGTGCTGGAGGAGCAGTTGCGGCCCCACGGCCTCACCCTGCGCCACTTCCCGCAGAGCTTCGAGTTCTCCACCCTGGGCGGCTGGCTGGCCACCCGGGCCGGTGGCCACTACGCCACCGGCCGTACCCACATCGACGACTTCGTGCAGTCCCTGCGCGTGATCACACCCGCCGGAGCCGGTACCTCCTGGCGCCTGCCCGCCTCCGGTGCCGGCCCGTCGCCCGACCGGTTCTTCCTCGGGTCCGAGGGCGCGCTCGGCGTCATCACGGAGGCGTGGATGCGCCTGCAGGAGCGTCCTCGCCACAAAGCCTCCGCGTCGGTGGCCTTCGCCGACTTCCACCACGCGCTGGACGCCGTACGCGCCATCGCCCAGTCCGACCTCGCCCCGGCCAACTGCCGCCTCCTGGACGCCGGTGAGGCCCTCCTCTCCGGCGCCTCCCACGACGGCTCCTCCGTCCTGGTCCTGGGCTTCGAATCCGCCACCGGACCTGTCGGCGACCGTCTCGCGAGCGCGGTGGAGATGGCCCGCGCCCACGGCGGCCGAACCGAGACGCCGACGGCGGACGGCGGCTCCTCGACCGCGTCGCCCTCCTCACCCTCCGCGTCCGCCCCGGACGGCTCGGCCGGCTCGGCCGTGAACGCCTGGCGTTCGGCGTTCCTGCGCATGCCCTACCTGCGGGACGGTCTGGCCCGCATGGGCGCCGTCGTCGAGACCTTCGAGACCGCTGCCACCTGGGACAGGATCCCCGCCCTGATCGACGCCGTCCGTACGGAGGTGGGTGCCGCCGCCCTGAAGATCACCGGCCACCCGGCCACCATCAACTGCCGCCTGACCCACGTGTACCCCGACGGGGCCGCGCCCTATTTCACCGTGGCCGTGGCCGGGCGGCCCGGTGACGAGGTCCAGGTCTGGGACGACATCAAGGCCGTCGCCGGCGAGATCCTGCACCGCCACCGTGCCACGATCACGCACCACCACGCCGTCGGCCGCGACCACCGCGCCGGCTACGACCTCCAGCGCCCGGAGCCCTTCGCGCTGGCACTGCGCGCGGCCAAGGACGCCCTGGACCCCCACCGCATCCTGAACCCCGGCGTCCTTCTCGACTGAGCGGGGAGCTGCCGTGCTGCCGCGCGAGCTGCACCCTCGTGCGGCGACGTACCCGCGAGGGCAGGGGAGCCGGCATCCGGCCCCCTGCCCCCGTCGGCCCGCACCCGCCCGGGACATTGGAGTGGCCCGCGGAGGACGGTCGGCGTGGTTCCCGTATCTTCCGGTGCCACTTCCTAGGGTCGGCGCAGGCGCGGCAGTGGGCCGGCCACTCGGACCCGAGAGGGAGTCATGGTACGTACGACGACCAGGCCCGGAACGGTGACGCTCGCACTCCCGCAAGGGCGCGCCACGCGCCGGTGGGCCCGCCGGCTCGCCGCCGCGCTCGGCCTCGCGGCGCTGTGCGCGCTGCCCGCGACGGCGGCGGACGCGGCCCCGCCGCAGGACGGCCGTACCCCGGCGCACGCGCCCCTGTACGTGTCCGACTACGGCAACAACCGCGTCGTCACCCTTCCCCCGCGTGGCGGCGAACAGACGACCGTGCCCTTCGAGGGCCTCGTACGGCCGACCGGCATGGTCTGGGACGCGTCGGGCCGCCTCTACGTGTCGGACACCGGCAACAACCGCGTGGTCGTGAGGGCGGCGAACGGCGGCGGCCAGTCCACCGTCCCCACCGACGGCCTCTCGCGCCCCCTCGGCCTCGCCCTCGACCGGACGGGGAACCTCTACGTCGCCGACAGCTTCAACGACCGCGTCGTGAAGGTGTCCCTGGCGAGCGGCACACAGACGACCGTACCGACCACGGGGCTGCTGCACCCCTGGGGTCTGGCACTGGACGCCGCCGGGAACCTGTACGTCTCCGACTTCGTCAACGACCGCGTCGTCAAGGTGGCCGGGGACGGCAGCGGCCAGTCCACGGTCCCCGCCCAGGGCCTCTCGCAGCCCACCGGCCTGGCACTCAGCGCCACGGGAGACCTGTACATCGCCGACAGCGGCAACAACCGCGTGATCAGGATCGCGGAGGACGGCGGCCGGACCACCGTCCCCACCACCGGTCTCAGCGGCCCGCTCGGCCTCGCGCTCGACGGCTGCGGCGGCCTGTACATCGCCGACGGCTTCAACGACCGGGTGGTCCGCGTCCAGGAGACGGGCGGCGGCCAGACCACCCTCCCCACCACCGGCCTGAACACGCCGACGAGCCTCGCCTTCCCGCCGAACGGCACCCGCCCCTGAGCACCGCGAGCGATCCGCGCCACGGCACCTGACCGGCGCTTGGGAACCCGGCTTCCGTGTCGGGACCACGGCGCCTGACGGGCGCCGCGGAACCCGGGTTCCGCGCCGGCGATCCCGGGGGACCGCCGGTCGCCGTCGGCCGCGCGGCGGCCGGCG
Source organism: Streptomyces sp. NPDC004435 (assembly GCF_042873895.1). Lineage (NCBI taxonomy): Bacteria > Bacillati > Actinomycetota > Actinomycetes > Kitasatosporales > Streptomycetaceae > Streptomyces > Streptomyces sp. NPDC004435. Next base: position 205,579 of record NZ_JBIAMB010000011.1, read on the forward strand.
GCGACCGTCCCTGTCAGGTGCACTCGGCCCGCACGACGCGGGCGTCCCGGTGGAGCAGGGTCAGCCGGGACTCGTCGTAGTCCATGGTGAGCATGTCCCCCTCCGCGGCCGTCCGGACGTTGCCGACCAGCCGGACCGGCTCGCCGTCCGGGGTGACGAGGTCGGTGTGGCCCGGACCCGTCCCCGTCACGTGGCTGCCCACGAGTGAGCCGGCGTCGCCGTACGGGCAGAAGGCGCTCGCGTCGGTCGGCGTCGCCGCGTGCGCGGGCAGGGTGGGCAGGACGGTGGCTGTCAGCAGCAGCGCGGCGAGGGAGAACGCCTGGCGCGTCTTGTTCATGAGGGTGCACATCTCCTTGGCCAGGGCACGTTCGGCTCCGGCCAAGACCCAACGCGACCGGGGCGGCGGGGGACACGCGGGGTGAGGTGAACGAGTGCCGGGCCCGCCCGGACCAGCCCCGATACCGCCCGGACCCGCCCCGTACCGCCCGGACCCGCCGCGATACCGCCCGGTGCCGGTCCGGAAGACTGGGCCCATGAGAGAGACGGTATTCACGCGGAGCGGCTGGATCCCGAGCGTGATCAGCGAGGACGGCGAGCTGAAGGTGATGCTCGGCGCGGGGGCGGACGCCAACCACGAGCCGCGCACCTTCACCTTCCCGATCGGCGAGGCGCACCGTGCGGTGATCCAGGAGGACCTGGCCAGGCACCTGCTGCTGTGGAGCGCGGTCCTCCCGCTGTGCGACGACGCCGGCACCCGGGGCCGGCTGGACGAGGACGCCGCCGTCGCGCTCCTGGACCCGGTCCTGCTGGCCGCGCCCGAGGACGTCGACGCGTTCTTCCGGCGCATCCGGTGGGACAGGAGCCGGCTCGTGGCCCACGGGGCCGACATCGGCCTGCTCGACCGCGGCCAGGTGTGCGCGGCGATGCGCGGGGCGACGGAGACCGCGGACCCGAAGCGCGCCCAGGAGCACCACGCGCATCGCGAACGCGCCCGGCGCGGAGTCGTACTCCGTCCACTCGACACCGCGTTGCTGCGGTACACCGGCCAGTACCTCCACCGCTCGACGGTGCCGAAGAGGACCCCCGACGCCGTCGATCCCGCGCTGCTGTCCGAGGTTCTGCGGGTGATCGACACCGCGGAGCGGGCCCGCTCCGGGATGCGGATCGGCCGCGATCCCCGACGGGGGAAGCGCGCCACCGACAAGCGGGACTGGGCCCGGATGGAGAGGGCGGTCGAGGGCGCCCTGCGCCGCGCGCACCCCGGCCTCGCAGCCGACGCGGTGCGCTCGGTCGGCTTCCTGATGTGCTCCGAGGCGGCCGCCCAGGCGAGGAACGCGCCCGTGGACGATGACGGGGAGACCGCGGACCCCACCGCGGGTGCGAGGAGGAACGCCCTGACGTTCACCGACGACAAGGGCGCCGAGGAGAAGTGGCGGCCGGGTGGCCCCCGTACCGCCGCCGCGGAGTTCTGGGAGTTCGTCGCCGACCGCTCCGCCGGGGACAACGAGGTGTTCACCATCGAGGACGAGGAACTGGGCGAAGGAATCCAGCTCCACTTCTACGCCGACTCCCTCGCCCGTGTCACGACCCTGCGCGCGGGCGGGGACGGCACGGAGCCGGAGTACCTCGTCGAGTACGGCCTCGTCGACGGGATGGGCGGCTACCGCACCGTGGTGAGCGCCTTCGCCCGCGGGGGCTGCGCCGCGCTCGACCCGTACGGCCCCTGGATACGGGACGCCGCCGAGTTCGAGCGCGCGCGGCGCCGGCGCGACGCGCAGCGCGGGGAGGGAGGGACGCCGCCTTCCCGGCGCCGGGGGTGAACCCCCGGCGGGCCGCGCCCCACTGAGACAGAGCCTCCCAGCCACCCCTTAGCACTTCTGGACAGCTGTCCATGTATTCTGGACAGCTGTCCATGTATTCTGGACACTCATCCAGTAAATCGGGCTGCGCAGAGGGAGTGCTTGTGGACACGACGGCGAACGTACTGGTCGCGCTGGTGGCGGCGCTGCACGCGTACATCCTCGTGCTCGAGATGTTCCTCTGGGAGCGGAAGCCGGGCCGCGGCCTCTCCGGTTTCGACGCGGACATGGCCCGCGCCACCGCGCCGCTCGCCGCGAACCAGGGTCTCTACAACGGGTTCCTGGCCGCCGGGCTCGTGTGGGGACTCGTCGCGGACGATCCGACGGGCTTCCGCGTCCAGGTCTTCTTCCTCGGCTGCGTGGTCGTCGCGGGACTGTACGGCGGTTTCACCGCCAACCGGCGCATCCTCCTCGCCCAGGCACTGCCCGGGGCCCTGGCCCTGACCGCCGTTATGCTCGCCAGGTGACCAGAGCGCAGGCAGACCCCCGTACGGCGCGCACGCGCGCCAAGCTGCGCGGAGCCCTGCTCGAGGAGTGCGCGGACCGCCCGCTCGCGGAGGTCAGCGTCGCCGCTCTCGTACGCCGGGCGGGGGTCGGCCGCGCGACGTTCTACCTCCACTACGCGGACATGGAGGCGCTCGCCGTCGACGCCTGCGCCGACATCGTCCGCGAAGCCGTCGACGCCCTCCACGCCTGGCGAGGAGTCCCCGACCCCGCGACCCCGCCCCCGGCCCTGCCGGCCTTCTTCGAGGCATTCGCACCGCACGCGGGCCTCTACCGGGAGCTGCTGCGCCCCGGCGGCAGCGGCCCGCTCGGGCACGTCCTGCACCAGGAGCTACGGGCTCGCAGCCGCACCGAGCGCGCCCTGGCCGGCGCACCGGAACCCGACCTGATCGCCTCCGCCGTCGCCGCGACCTTCGCAGGCGTCCTCGCCGACTGGCTGCACGGCCTCATCGAGGCCACCGCCGACCAGATCGCCCAGCACATCTGGCGCCTCCTGGTGACCCTCCACCGCACCCCCCTGGCCTGACCACCCCCGTCCCGCGCGAAGTCCACCCCGCGGCACGACCCGGCATCCGGGCACCGCCGGGACGCCGACGCGCGCGGCATCAGCGCCCCGTCGATGGCCGGGTGCTGAGGCGTCGCCGCGGAGGCGACCAGTTGCCGCTCCCCAACCAGCGCCGCGTCGTGGAAGGCTGAGTCCGAGCAGTGCACGAGTGTGCCGGACGTGAGGAGCGGTGGAATGGATGAGGGGCTGCGCGGGCATGCCGAGCGGTACGCCGTGGCCCACGGAGGCAGGCATCCGTTCACGGACTGCTGGAACCCGGCAGGAGGTGTCGTCGTGTGGGGTGCGGACGGCGACTGGCACATCGGACACACGCTGACCGCGCTGACCGAGGCAATGCGCCTGGGTATGGCGCGCTACGAGGTGGAGTGGCCCGACCTCGGCATCGACGTGGCAAGGGACGAACTCGCGTACTGGATCCGACCGGGGTTCCCGGCCGAGGAGCCGGGCCCCGGATCGGAGGTGTGGCCCGCCCCCACAGGCCCCTACGCGGACTTTTGGCACCGCCTCTTCCCACAGGCCGGCTCCGACGCGGTGCTCCTGGCCGCCGCCAGGGTCGAGGAGCTTCTCGGCCTGCTGCTCACCGAGGCGGCCTGCCGGCACCCCGACACACCGACGGTCTTCGGCTGTGTCCTCGAAGAGTTCCGTCCGACGGGCAGTCCGCCCTGTTTCGGCGTCGTCGTGGCCCGCTGCCTGAACCAGACCACCTCCTGACCGGCCGCCGCCGCGGGAAGCACCCGACCCACCTCAGGCCAGTACGTCCGCACGCCGGGTGATAGGTACGGCTGGTCGGTGAGTCGTGAGACGTGCCGGCGAAGTGGCCTGCCCGTGGACTGCTGCACGGGTGTCGTCGCGGCAGACTCGTGGCCGTGGTGCACCTGCGGGTTCTCGCGGCGAGCGACTGGCCGTTGTGGCGGGAGGCTCGTCTTGCCGCACTGAGCGAGGCGCCTCACGCCTTCAAGGTCGGGCTCGCGCAGTGGCACGTCGGCGGGGAGGAGCGGTGGCGTGAGCGCCTGGCGATGCCGACCGCGTACAGCGTCGTGGCGCTGCTGGACGGTCGCATCGCGGGGATGGCGGGTCGTGCGCACTGCGGTCGGTGTGGGTCAGTCCCCGGGCGCGCGGCCGCGGAGTCGGGACCGACTGATCGCGGCGGTCGAGGGGTGGGCCCGGCAGAGGGGTTCCACGACGCTGACGCTCGCGGTCCTGCCGGGCAACGAACCCGCTGTCGCGCTGTACCGACGCAACGGATTCGTCGATACGGGGCACGCGGAGACCTGCTGGCCGACGGTGTGACCAGGGAGCTTGTGACGGGGAAGGCGCTTCACTGACAACCCGCGACGCGAGCCGGACGGGGCACACAGCTGCTCCCCTCGGCGGGAACGGCTCTCCGGTCGCCCTCGCCGGGTAGGCAACCCGCCCGCCCGGTTGGCGGCAGGCGCATGTGTCCGAGGTGACCACGAGTCTCTCTGCTGGGTGGCCTTCAGGGGCCGTGGGGAGAGTCGGTCCTGCCCGTGACGGGGCCGTCTGTTCGGGGTGTCCCGGGGGAGGACGCCTCCCCGCACGCGGCGCAGTAGTGGGTGGCGACGGTGCCGGCCGCGGCGGCGCGGTCCACGGCGGAGCGTGCTCTGCGCGCGTCCCGGTTCTCGCCGCGCACGACGGCGATCGTGCCGACCAGGAGGAGCACGGCGACGACGGCCCCGACCGCCGTGAGCCATGGCCAGTCACGATCGTCGGCGTAGTACTTGCCCGCGGCCCCGGCCATGAGCGCGAGCACGGTTCCCTCGGCGAAGTGCATGCACCCGCTGGTCTCGGTCGCCTCGGCGACCGCCACGGTGCCGGCCGCGCCGCACAGGGGGCACGCCACCGGCCCGTTCGCCGTCCCGTTGTCCACCCCGTTTGCCATGGCCCCATCATGGCGCCCCCTTGCGTGTTCACGCCAACCGGGTCGGAGTGCGGGGGAGTGGTCATGGGGGATCGCGCTGCCTCGACCGCGACCCCGCCCGGACGGCGGTCGCTCGTGGCCCGCGTCAGCCGGCCGGGCGGATCACCCGCGGGTGCCGGCGGGGGTCGGCGGGGCCGTCGGGCCGAAGGCGCGGCGGTAGGCGGCCGGCGAGGTGCCGAAGGCCGTACGCATGTGTGCGCGCAGGGAGTTCCCGGAGCCGAGGCCGGCGCGGTGGGCGACGAGGTCGACGGGCAGATCGGTCGTCTCCAGGAGCTGCTTGGCCAGTTCGAGGCGCTGCGCCGTGAGCCACTGCACGGGAGTCATGCCGACCTCGTCGCGGAAGCGGCGGGTGAAGGAACGCAGGCTCATCCGCGCGTGCTCGGCGAGCCGCGCGAGGGTGAGCGGCTCCGTCAGGTGCTCCAGGGCCCAGGCGCGGGTCTCCGTGGTGCTGGCCAGGGTGGGCTCGGGCACGGGCCGGTCGATGAACTGGGCCTGTCCTCCGTCGCGCCACGGCGGCACGACGCACATGCGGGCGGCGCGGTTCGCCGCCGCGGCTCCGTGGTCGCGGCGGATCATGTGCAGGCACAGGTCGACACCCGCGGCCACGCCCGCGGAGGTGAGCACGTCGCCGTCGTCCACGAAGAGCACGTCCTCGTCGACCTTGACCCGGGGGTAGGCCCGGCGGAACTCCGGGGCCAGGTTCCAGTGCGTGGTGGCCGGCCGGCCGTCGAGGAGCCCCGCGGCGGCCAGCACGTAGGAGCCGGTGCAGATGGAGACGAGGCGGGTGCCGGGCCGGATGCCGGCGATGGCCGAGGCGACCTCGGGCGGGAGCGGGCCGCCGTTCCCGAGCTCGGGCATGGCGTGCGTGGGCGGGAGGACGACGGTGTCGGCGGCGGCCAGCGCCTCGGGCCCGGCGGCGGGCTGCACGGTGAACCCGGCGTCGCTGAGGACGGGCGCGCCGTCCGCCGTACAGATCGTGACCTCGTACAGGGGGCGTCCCGCCGGGTCCTCGACGCAGCCGAAGACCCGGGAGGGGATGCCGAGCTCGAAGGGCGGCACCCCGGGCAGCGCGAGCACGGCGACCCGGTGAGGCGCCGCCTGCGGTTCCGCGTCGCCTTCCGTCGCCATCCGGCCGACCGTTTCACTCATGGCCAGATCCTGTCACATGCTGGCCGAAGGGCCAACACCACTGGTGGTCGCCGTACCGGATCGTGGACGAGTCGCCGCCGGAAGAGGTCCGGGGGCGCGCCGATCGAGACGGAAAGAGGCGGACACCATGCGTGCGGTGGTCGTGGAGCAGTGGGGCGGACCCGAGAACCTGGTGGAGCGCGAGGTGGAGCGCCCCGAGCCCGGCCTGAACGAGGTCCTGGTGCGGGTCCACGCGGCCGGAGTGAACCCCGTGGACTGGAAGACCCGCGCGAGCGGGGCCCTCGTCGAGTGGGGCGCCGTCCCGGCCGTCGGGTGGGACGTGTCCGGCACGGTGGAGGCCGTGGGCCCGGGAGTGGGGATCTTCAGCCCCGGCGACGAGGTCTTCGGCATGCCGCTCTTCCCGAGGCAGGCGGGCGGGTACGCCGAGTACGTCGTGGCCCCGGCGCGGCACCTCGCCCCCAAGCCCGCCTCCCTGACGCACGTCGAGGCCGCCGCGCTGCCGCTGGCGGCGCTCACCGCCTGGCAGGCCCTCGTCGACACGGCGGACGTCCGCCCCGGGGAGCGGGTGCTCGTGCACGCCGCGGCCGGAGGGGTGGGGCACTTCGCCGTACAGATCGCCAAGGCGCGGGGCGCGTACGTGATCGGAACCGCGAGCGCCGCCAAGCACGAGCTGGTGAGGGAGCTGGGCGCGGACGAGGTGATCGACTACCGCGAGGCTCGCTTCGAGGACGTCGTCGCGGACGTGGACGTCGTGCTCGACGGCCTCGGCGGGGAGACGGCGAGGCGCTCCCTCGGGGTGCTCCGCGCCGGCGGCAGGCTGATCACCCTGCCTGGCCCGGACGACGTCCCCGCCGCTCCGGACGGCATCCGGGCGGACTGGGTCCTGGTCGAGCCCGACCACCTCGGCCTGCGGGAGCTCGCGGCTCTCGTGGCGCAGGGCCGGCTGAGGCCGGTGGTCGACACCGTCCTGCCGCTCGCCGAGGCCGCGAAGGCCCATGAGCTGGGCGAACGGGGTCGTACGACCGGGAAGATCGTTCTGGCGGTCGTCTGACGGTCGTCTGACGGTCGTCCGGCGGTCGTTCGACCGTGGGCCGGGGGCCGATGCGTCGCGGATTCCGCGCGCGGGGCCGGAGGCCGGTCCCGTACGGCGCTTTCCTGTCGGGTACAACGAGAGGGCGGTGACGGTCGGTTCCCGAGAACGGTGTGGTGTTTCACCCAGCATGACGACCTGTCGCGGCGCACCGTGGCGGCCTCATACTCCAGGGCCTGATGATCCGGAGGGTGGAGGAGCACGGTGAACGCAGCGGCGGGAGCGGGGACCTGGAAGCTCGGGGACCTGGAGGTCAACCGCATCGGCTACGGCGCGATGCGGCTCACGGGAAACGGCATGAGGGGCAACTCCGACGGCGCGCCGATCGACCGGGACGTCGCCGTCGGCCTGCTGCACAGCGCGTTCGAGCAGGGGGTCGACCACATCGACACGGCCGCCTTCTACTTCTCACCCCTGCGTTCCGCGAACGAGCTCATCAACCGCGCCCTGTCGTCCTGGCCCGGCGAGGTGGTCGTGGTGACCAAGGTCGGCCCGGGGCGCGATCCCGGTGGGGAGTGGCTCGGCATCGTTCGCCCCGATCAGTTGCGCGGGCAGGTGGAGGAGAATCTGCGTCAGCTCGGCCGGGACTGCCTGGACGTGGTGAACCTGCGCGTCGGGGGACCGCGCACGGGGTCGATCGCCGAGCACTTCGGGGCTCTGGCCGAGCTGCGCGAGGCCGGCCTGATCCGGCACCTCGGGCTCTCCGCCGTCCTGCCCGAACACCTGGCCGAGGCCCAGGAGATCGCGCCCGTGTGCTGCGTGCAGAACTCCTACGGTCTGGACTGGCGCCAAGCCGACGAGAACGGGCTGGTGGACCTGTGCGGGGAGCAGGGCATCGCCTTCGTCCCCTTCTTCGCGGTCGCCGGCCTCCGGCGCGAGGCGGCAGCGGGCCAGGAGCGCGACGAGCGGGTCCGTGCCGTCGCGCGCGCCCACGACGCCACGCCGGCCCAGGTACGGCTCGCCTGGACCCTCCACCGCGGTCCGCACGTGCTGGCCATTCCCGGTACGACGAACCCGGTGCACCTCGCGGAGAACATCGCCGCCGGAAGCCTGCGCCTGACCCAGGACGACATGGCGTTCCTCGACGCGCCGGCCGAGGACGCCGGCTGAGCCCACGCTCCCCGTTCGCATTCCCCACGGATCCGAGATCCGCACTGGTGATCGAAATTGTCGGTGGGGGTGGCTATGATCACCCGCAGCAAGGCCGTAGCGCAGAGGTCGTCGCGCCCACGCATCGAGCTGGAGGACGTCGGTTCGAATCCGACCGGTCTTGCGCCTTCTTGTGTCGACGCGGACGCCGGGCCCCGGCGGAGGACCGGTGGAGTGGTGATGACCCAGCCGACAACGCCCGTACGGTGCCCGGCGATCGAGCACCCGGATCTGCCGCAGGCCGATCCCGCCGCGCTCGGTCCCCTGCTCGGCCGACTCGGCGAGGAGCGGGAGGTCGTCGCCGACGAGGTGTTCCCGCTCGGAACGCTGCGCGCCGACGGCCGTGTCGACCTGTGCAAGCAGGGCCTGGGCCCCGGCGGGGCCGCCCGGCTGCTGCCCGTGGCCGCCGTCTCCCCGCACGCCGTCCACCTGCTCCTCGGCACCAACGCCCTCGGCGACGACGGCGCCGCGTCCGTGGCCGGCGCCCTCTCCCGTACCGACGGGGAAGAGGTCACGGAAGCCGGCCGCGGCGCCGGACACGGCATCCGCACCCTGTACCTCGGCTGCAACAGGATCGGCCCCGACGGCGTGACCGCCCTCGCCGGAGCTCTCGCCGACGACACCACGGTCCGCGCTCTCTGGCTCAAGCGGAACCCCGTCCACGCCGCCGGCGCCCGCACCCTCGCCCGGCTGCTGCGCCGCAACACCACCCTGCGCACCCTGGACCTGGTCAACTCCGGCATCGGGGCCGAAGGCGTCCGCCTCCTCCTCGACGCGCTCCTCGCCCGCGCCGTGCCGCTCGAAAGGCTTTTCCTCGGCGGCAACGGACTCACCGCAGCCGACGCCCCCGTCCTCGCCGCCCTCGTCCGTGACGCCGGTGTGCGCGAGCTGTACCTCCCGGCCAACCACCTCGGTGACGCCGGCGCCGCCGTCCTGGCCGCGGCCGTCGATCCGGCCCGACCCGTACGCCTCGGTCTCGGCGGCAACGGCATCGGCCCCGCCGGGGCCCGTGCCCTGGCCGACGCCCTCGACGGCATCGAGTCGCTCGACCTCGGTCGGACCATGTCCGAACGAAGCCTGGGCGCCGCCGGCAACGCCACGGGCGACGACGGCGCGCACGCCCTCGCCGCCGCCCTCCCCGGCAGCCCTCTGCGCCGTCTCGAACTGCGCCACACCGGCATCACCGGGCGCGGCGCCAAGGCCCTGCTCGCCGCGCTGGACGACGGGCACCACCTGGAGTACGTGGGCCTCGGCCCCGGCCTGCCCCGTCGCGTCAAGCGGATCTTCAACGAGCAGCTGCACCCCGCCCGTCCGACCCACCAGGACCTCCGCGCGATCGGCAGCGTGTACCGGTGAGCGGGGGCGCGACACCGCCGTCGACGACGGGACAGGCGATTCCCGGACAGCCGATCCCGGGGCAGTCGACCGTGGGGCAGTCGACCGTGGGTCAGTCGACCGCGGGTCAGCCGATCCCCGGGCAGTCGACCACGGGTCAGCCGATCCCGGGAAGGCGGAGCCGCAGGCCGTCCGGGCTCCGCGCCGCGCAGCCCGCCGGCCTGTCGCCCGAGGACGCCGCCGCCTGGACCCGGATCCGCCGCCACGCCGTCCCCGAGTGGATGATCGAGCGGGCTACCGAAGCCCGGCTCGCCGGGGACTGGCGGACCGCCTGCGCCGTCGCCGCCGTCGACGTACCGGCCGACCTCGATCCGGACCGGATCGCCGAGCGGTACGGCACCGACGTGGCCGCCCGGGTCGCCGACGACCTGCGCCACCTGGCCCCCGACCTGCTGCGCTGGCACCTGCCGCGCGTCCTCGGCGGCCACACCACCCTGACACCGTGCCGGCGGATCGTCCTCGCCGTCTACGGACCCCGGGAACCCGTCCTGTCGGTCACCACCTCGCCCATGCTGGCGGGACCGCAACGGCTCGCACTGCGCTTCGGCCCGGCCGTGGACCCGGCACGGGACACGCTGCACGGCCTCAACTACACCACCGAGGACTGGACCGTCGCCCGCCGCTTCTGGGACGCCCGCCGCACCGCCGAGCTGCGGCACTGCGCCGGCGGCACGGGCTCCGAGCGGCTGCCGTTCCTCCACCACGACGGCACCCCCCTCACCCCGGAGGAACTGCCCGCCGAGGACCCCGGGCACGCCGACCCGGCGGCCCGCGCCGAATGGGTGGCCGTGCTTCAGGGCCGGGGAGACCACGTCGAAGCGTTCGCCGCGGCCGGTCTCGACCTCGACCTGACCGCCCCGTCGCCGGAACGGCCCACCCGACCACCGCTCGACGTCCACGACCTGATCGGTCGGACCTCCCTCGACCTCACCCGGATCGTTCCCGAGATCCGCCTGCTCCAGGCCGCCGGACGCGGTACGAGCTTCCGCGTCCGCGTGACCTGGCGCGGCGACCTGCGCTTCGACCTCGACCCCGCCGAAGCCCCCGGCGAAGCCTTCACCCTCGCCGAAGCCCCCGCCGTAGCCCGCACCCTCGCCGATGCCCCCGCCTCTCCCGGCGCCATCGGCTCCGGTGGGGGAGCGGAAGCGCACGCCCCCGCTCGCGTGTCGGCGCTGGCGCGCCCGGCGGAAGGTGTCGCGTATCTCCCCTCGTACGTCTGGCAACGCCTGCCCGACATCGGTCTGTTGAGAGCCGGGCGGATCCGCCCCGAGGCCCTGCACCCGCTGGTCGCCGCCGCGCTGTTCCCCCGGCTCGGTCCCGCCACCGGTCCGGGCGGGCCGACGCCGCCCGCACCCGTCAACGTGCGCTGCCGGGGCGAGTGGCACCAGGTCGTCTCGCGCGGCGGCACGCTCGACGTCCCGCACACCGAGCAGGAGCAGCGGCGCGAACTCGCCCTGCGCGCCTTCGGCGGCGCCGTGTCGGGCTGCTTCGCGACCCGCCACGCCTGGACGAGCGGGGAGGGACGGCTCCCGCGCGCCCTGAGGGACGAGCGCCGCGCGTTCTTCCTGCACGTCCAGCACGGGGACACCCCGGGCGTGCTCGCCCTGCTCGACGCGGGGACCGACCCCCTGATCCGCGACGGCGACCGCCGGAGCCTTCTGCACCTGCTCCACCTGCTCGACCACCGCGCCCTGCTGCCGCGGCTGATGGCCGCCGGGCTCGACCTGGAGGCCGTCGACAGGAACGGGCGGACGCCGCTGGTCACCGCGGTGTCCAGCGGGGGTTCCCCCGACCTCGTCCGGGACCTCGTCGCCGCGGGCGCCCGCATCGACGCGACCGACGAGATGGAGCTCTCCCTCGCCCAGATCGTCCGCAAGTACGCCCGCACCGACCTCATGTTCCTGCGCCGCCGCGTCCTGGCGGAGCACCCGGGCATCGGCTCCGACTGGTACGACGACTACATCGAGGAGCGGGACCGCGAGCCGGACTGGGACGAGGAACCGCCCGAGGACACGCGCGCGTACGCGGAAGAAGCGCCGACCACGGCGTGCACGACGCCCGCTGGATCGGACGCGGGCGTGTGCGCGTGCGCGGAAGACGCGCCCCACCGCGGCGAGACCGGCGCGGAGCACAGCGACGACGAGGAAGCGGCGACCGGACCATGACGACCCCCCTGCCCGGCGGACCCGAACCCACCCCGGCCAGCACTCCCATCCCCGCCGGCACTCCCACCCCCGCCGGCACCCCCACCACAGCCGCACCACGCGCCGCTCTCGCGGCCGACGACACGCGGGCCGAGGGCCCCGTCCCGTCGGGAACGGCCGCTCCCACCCCCGCCGCGCCCTCCGCAGCCCTCGCGGCCGCCGACGCGCTGGGCGCCCGACTCGACGCCACCCGGACCGAGCCGGCCGCCAACCCCCAACTGGAGGCACTCGCACTGGCGGTGACGGCCAATCAGCCCGTGCTGCTCTGGGGCGAGCCCGGCATCGGCAAGTCGGCCGGCATGGAACAGCTCGCCGCCGCCCTCGGCGTCCGCCTGGAGACGGTCGTCGCCAGCGTCCACGAGCCCTCCGACTTCGCGGGGCTCCCGGTCGTCGGGGACGACCCCGCCACCACCGGCGTACCGATGGCCCCTCCGGACTGGGCCGTCCGGCTCGCGACCACCGGCCACGGGCTGCTCTTCCTCGACGAACTCTCCTCGGCGCCGCCCGCCGTGCAGGCCGCCCTGCTGCGCGTCGTCCTCGAACGCAAGGTCGGAAGCCTGGCCCTGCCCCCCTCGATCCGCATCGTCGCTGCCGCCAACCCGCCCTCCAGCGCCGCCGACGGCTGGCACCTCGCCCCGCCCCTCGCCAACCGCTTCGTCCACCTCGACTGGACCCACGACCCGCGCACCGTCGCCCGCGGCATGGCCGGCACCTGGCCCGAGACCGTGCTCCCCGGCGTGGACCCCGCGCGGATCTCCGGAGCGATCGCCCGCGCCCGCGGCGTGATCTCCGGCTTCCTCACCGCGCGGCCCGGCCTCGCCCACCACATGCCGTCCGCCGCCGAGGGGCGCGGGCGGGCCTGGCCGTCGCCCCGCACCTGGGAGATGGCGCTGCGGCTGCTCGCCACCGGGTACGCCTCCGGTGCCGGGCGCGACGCGCAGTCCGCCGCCCTCATCGGCGCGGTCGGCGAGGCGGCGGGGATCGAGCTGGTGTCGTACCTGGAGCACCTCGACCTGCCCGACCCCGACCGGGTCCTCGCCGACCCGGACGCCTTCGCCCTCCCCGAGCGCGGCGACCGCCAACTGGCCTTCCTCATCGCCGTGGTGGCCGCCGTGCAGAGCGAGCCCACGCGCCCCCGCTGGGAGGCGGGCTGGGAGGTCCTGGCCAAGGCCGTGGACGCGGGGGTGCCGGACGTCGCGGCGCGCGCCGCGGGCGACCTCGCCGCCCTCCGCGAGCCGCAGTGGCCGGTCCCGCCGGGGATCGACGCCTTCCTGGAACTCCTCCACCTCGCCGGCACCCTCCCGGCCGCCCGCTGAGGGACGCCCCCGATGACGCCCCCGAGCGGCCCCGTACCCGACCCCCACCCGTCCCCACGTCCCGCCCCTATGCGTCCAGCCGCTTCCGTACCGGTCCCCGCCCCCACCCCCACCCTCGACCGGACCAAACTGCTGGCCGCCCGGTACAAGGCCGCCGAGGCACGCCCGTACCTGGCCTCCGCGCTCTACGCGCTGACCGTCGTGCCGTCATCACGGGTGCGGACCATGGCCGTCGACCGCTTCTGGAGGTGTTACGTGGCCGCCGGGTTCGTCGAGGAGACCGGCATCGAGGAACTCGCCGGGGTGTGGATCCACGAGGTCGCGCATCTGCTGCGCGACCACCACGGACGGGCCGACCGGCTCCCCGCGGCCGACCAGCGGGATCCGCTGCGCGTCAACATCGCACAGGACTGCGAGATCAACGACGACCTTCTCGCCGACCGGCTGAAACTGCCGCAGGGGCGCATGGAACCCGGCCTCTTCGGGCTCCCCACGGGAGGGCTCTTCGAGAGCTACCTGCCGGGCATCCCGGCCTCCCCGCCGCATCCGGTCGACTGCGGCTCCGGCGCGCACGGCCGGCCGTCGCCCTGGGACCTGGGGGAGAGCGGCGCGGGGGTGGCCCGGCTGGGCCCGGTGGAGGCGCAGGCGCTGCGTCGGCAGACCGCCCAGGCGATCCGTTCCCAGGCGCTGAGGGGCTCGCGCGGAACCGTTCCGGCGGGCTGGCAGCGCTGGGCGGAACAGGTCCTCGAACCCACCGTCGACTGGCGTTCGGCCCTGGCGGGCGCCGTGCGGGAGGCCGTCGCCTGGGCGAGCGGCGCGGTCGACTACACCTACCGGCGCCCCTCGCGCCGCGCCTCCGCCCTGGGCGGGCGCGTCGTGCTGCCGAGCCTGCGCCGTCCGCTGCCGCGGGTGGCGATCGTCGTGGACACCTCCGGCTCGATGGGCGAAGAGGAGCTGGCCGCCGCGCTCGCCGAGGTGTCGGGTGTGCTGCGCGAGGTGGGAGTCGGCGGCAACCGCGTCGCCGTCCTCGCCTGCGACGCCGACGTACACGCCGTCTCCCGGGTCACCGGTGTCGAACAGGTCGCGCTGGCCGGGGGCGGCGGTACGGACATGACGGTCGGCATCCGGGCGGCGCTCGCGGCACAGGACCGGCCGAACATCGTCGTCGTCATGACGGACGGCTTCACACCGTGGCCGGCCGAGCCCGTCTCCTGCCGACTCGTCGCCGCCCTGATCGGCCCGGACGCCCCCGCGCCCCCGCCCTGGGTGGAGACCGTACGGATCACCCCCGAACCCCTTGCACCCCCCACGTCCTGACGGTAGCCGGGCTCACCGGCCCACCGGCCCACGTCGGCCGATGCGCCCGGAAGCCTCGGAAGCTACTGGATGCTCCAGCGGTGCGGGTGGTCGGGATCGACGGGGCAGACGAAGACGTTGAGTTCGCCGAATCGGCCCACGGTGACCTGGGTCGGGGAGGCGTCCCGGTGAGTGAGCAGCTCCCGGTCCTCGACCGGCTTCCAGCTTCCGCTGCCGCCGTCCCACTCCGAGCTGTCGATGGTCAGCAGCGGACGCATCGGTGTCCGGCAGGTCCGGCAGTCCATGGGGTACGGATCGGTCTTGTGCCAGGAGGCGAAGCCGCCGACGCGCCAGCCGGGCGGGATGGACAGGTCGTACTGGTAGCAGACCGGGCCGGCGGCGTTCTCGTCAGCCCGTTGGTCGGCCTCCGCTGCCCGGGCTTCGTCCCAGGCGTCGATCCGGGCGCACAGTGCCTCGGGCAGGAGGCCGGCGTACGGGTAGCCGACCACCTGCTCCGGGTGCAGCGCACAGGGCTCGGGCACGAATCCGTCGGACCCGACGACGGGCGGCCGCGGGGGAGCGGCCGTCACGTCACCGACCTCCCACGACCGCCGCCGGCGCAGATGCAGGTGCAGCCCGTGCTCGTACCGGCCAGGGCCGTGCGAGGAGAAGGGGCACCAGAAGACCTGGAGCAGGTCGCAGCCGTCCCGCCACGCCGGCAGGTCCGGGACGTCGCGCCGGTACAGCTGAGCCAGGCCGATCATCGGCAGGAGATCCGACTCGGACACCTCGGAGAGTCGCCGCTCCCGGTGCAGCTCGGCCAGGAGCGCTCGTTCTTCCTCCGTAGGGCCGGGGTTCTCTTTCCGGGCCCAGGCGGTGGTGAGGACCTGCCGGTAGCGATTGATGTCGGCCGGGCGCCGACCCTGTCCGCGGACATGGGTCTCAGCGCATACCGGCCACGGCTCGCCCGCCGGCCACAGCATGGGGCCGCCCACCGAGCTGTCCGAGGCTTTCGGGCTGCCCGGCCTCGGGTGCAAGCGTGTCGTCGTACCGCGGTAGGCGGCCAGCTCCGGGAAGAGCACCTCGACATCGAACGGGCGCGGGGGCGTGGTCCTCGTCATGGAACGCGACCCTAGACGGCGGACGGCAGATGGCACGCAGCAGACGGCACACGGCAGAGGCGGACGGCTCCGGCCACCGACACAGGTCGCTCGACGGCGCCCCGGTCCCGGAGGCCGGGACACGCCGTTCGGCGGGCCTAGACGGCCTAGGCGGCGCAGAGCTGCGAGCGCAGGCAGTCGTACGACCAGTCCTCCCACTCCTCGGGCGACCAGCCGCGCTCGCGTACGAACAGAAGGAACAGCTCGGGGCTGAGCACACAGAACAGCAGGTCGGCGGCCCGTGCGGCGGCCACGTCGGTACGAGCTCCCGGCTTGGCCATCAGGGCGTTCGCGGCGGCGGCGTGGACGACGTACCGCGGGTCCTCGTCCTGTTGCCAGAGCCCGGCGACCTCGGGATCCGACGCGGCCGCCGTGTCGACCATGCTCATGATCGGCGCGACGCGTTCGAGGATCTCCCGCGTCCCGCGGACGTGCGCCCGCAGGTGCGCGTCGGAGGTCCCGGCGGCCACCGCGTCGCGGAACCACGGCCTCTCCATGGTGGTGAGCGGTGCTTGGTCACCGGCGATCGTGATGTCGACGAGTTCCTTGAGCAGGTTCCGCTTGTTCCCGAACACGAAGTAGATCGTCTGCACGGCCACCCCGGCCCGGGTCGCGACGTCCTGGAGCATCGTGGCGCCGTACCCCCGCTCCACGAACAGCTCGCGGGCGGCCTGCAGGATGCGCCCCCGCGTCTGTTGAGCCTTGAGAGCCCGCTTCCCCGTTCCCTTGACATCAGCCATGTCGGAACTCTATCCCTAGAGTTGAACTCTAGAAGCCAACTCTAGTGAAATTGGTGGCGCTTGATGCGGGAGATCGCCGACGACCGGCAAGCACAGGCATGGAACGGCCCCGAGGGAGTCCACTGGGCCGACCACCACGACCGCTTCGACAGGCTGAACGGCGGGTTCGACGACGCGCTCTTCGCCGCGGCCGCTATCAGGGAGAGCGACCGCGTCCTCGACATCGGGTGCGGGACCGGGCAGACCACCCGTCGCGCGGCCCGCCAAGCCGGCTCCGGGCGGGCGGTGGGCATCGACATCTCCGCGCCGATGCTGGAACGAGCCCGAGCCCTCTCCGCCGAAGAGGGCATCCCCAACGCCGTCTTCGAACAGGGAGACGCGGAGGTCCATCCCTTCCCTTCCGGCGGTACCGACGTGACCATCAGCCGCGGCGGAGTCATGTTCTTCGCCGATCACGCCGCCGCGTTCACCAACATCGGCCGGGCCCTGTGCCCCGGCGGCCGGCTGGCCTTCATCAGTCCCTCCATGCCCGACCCCCAAGGGGAGTCCGCCCAGGTGTTCGCGCCGGCGCACGCCCTCATGCGTGAGCCCTCCCCGGCCGCGCGAGGCATGATGTCGCTCTCCGACCCCGCGCGCATCCAGGAGGTGCTCGCCGCGGCCGGGTTCGCCGACGTGACGACGGTGCCGGTCGAAGGGCTGGTCCACTGGGGTCGGGACGCCGCCGACGCCGCCGACTTCTTCTTCGCGATGAGCCCCGTCCGCTTCAATCTCGACAGCCTCCCCGCGGAGGTGACCGCCGCGGTCCGCGAGGAGGTGACCACCGGACTCCGGCGACACGAGACCCCCGAGGGGGTCCGCCTCGGCGGCGCGGTCTGGCTGACCACGGCGACTCGTCCCTGACCGCACGGCGACGAACGGTGCGACCGCCGCCCTTCGTCGAGGTCGACGGCGGGGGACGGTACGGGTTCTGCCGGCCGGCGCCGGAACCCAGCCGCCGTATGACTGAGGGTCCATGACGGACCATCAACCGCCTCGCCGAGGCGCCTGGCGCGAAGCAGGTCCAGGCGCGCATCGGGGGCAGGGGCTGTGGAGCCGGCCGGCCGCAATGCGTTTCCGGACTCTTCATGTCCCCGTGGCCTCGATCCGGCCCAAGATCCGCCGGCCTGCCCCTATGCTTCTACAGGCGTGTAGAAACACGCGGGGTGGTCGGATGCTGTTCCCGACCACCCCTGGTTCCGCGCGTGCGGACGTCGCCTCCGGACGTCGCTTCCGGGCGGCGCCCGCGGGGCGCGCGACCGCGCACCGCTGGTTTGACTCGCTGTTGGCCTGGGAGGGCACACGTGGCTTCGATCGATCTGGACAAGGTGCTGGACAAGGCGTGGGCGGACAAGCCCCTGCCCGAGATCCTCGCTGCGCCCGTCGCGGCGCTGAAGGGAGTGTCGGAGCGTGACGGGGAGCTGTTGAAGGAGGCGTTCGGCGTCACCACCGTCGCCGAGCTCGCCGCACTGAAGTACACCCGGTGGGCCCAGGCGCTGGCCGCGCTGGACTCGGCCAAGTAGTCACCGTCCTCTGGCCGCGCGGTGCCGTCGGTGACCCTGAGCAGAGAGGGCCGCGGCGCCGCGCCGGCCGATCCGTACATGAAGGAGTGAACGCCGCGATGGTGTTCAAGAAGTTGCTCGGTTCGCTCGGGGTGGGCGGCCCCACCGTGGACACGGTCCTCGACCCGGGACCGGTCCGGCCCGGCGACGGTCTGACCGGCCACGTGCACCTGAAGGGCGGCGGCGCCGACTTCGACATCGAGCAGATCACCCTGGAACTGGTGGCCCGGGTGGAGGCGGAGCACGAGGACGGCGAGACCGAGGGCTTGGCGGCGTTCGGCACGTTCACCGTCGCCGGCGGCTTCAGCCTCGCGGCCGGCGAGCGGCGCAGCGTGCCGTTCACGGTGGCGCTGCCGTGGGAGACGCCGATCACCGAGCTGTACGGGCAGAACCTGGGCATCGTGCTCGGCGTCCGCACGGAACTCGCGGTGGCCGGAGCGAAGGACAAAGGCGACCTCGACCCGCTGGCCGTCACCCCGCTGCCCGTCCAGGAGGCGGTCCTGGAAGCCTTCGGCCGGCTCGGCTTCGGCTTCAAGTCCGCAGACCTGGAGTACGGGCACATCCGCGGGACCGGCCAGCAGCTGCCGTTCTACCAGGAGATCGAACTCGTCCCCGCCTCGCAGTACGCCCATGCCATGCGGGAGCTGGAGGTCACCTTCCTGGCCGGCCCCGGCGGCATGGAAGTCGTCCTGGAGGCCGACCGGCCCGGCGGGTTCCTCTCCTCCGGCCACGATGCCCTCAACCGCCACGTCGTCAGCCATGACGACGCTGCCCGGCGCGACTGGAACGCCGACGTCGACGCCTGGATCCGCCAGTTGTCCGCCACCCAGGGCCATCACGGCGCCTCCGTACCCCACGGACACACCGACGCCCACGGCGACCACGAGGCGCACCGCTCCGGCCCCGGCATGGGGACCGCCGTGGCCGCGGGCGCCGCAGGGCTCGCAGCCGGCCTCGTCGCCGCCGAAGTCGTGGACGAGATTGGCGACTTCTTCGAGGACGAGGACGAGGACGAGGACGAGGGCGACGACGAAGCCTGACCGTCCCCGGCGGTAGACGCTCGCCCCTGCCCGCCTCCGCGCGGGGCCGGGAGGAGCGCCGACGGCCGAGCACTCCGGGCGCGGCCGAAGGAGCCGTTCCGTACGAAGGAGCTCCCCGTTCCGTACGAAGGGGCCCTCGCCCTACCGGGGCTGAGCCGCGCCACCCGGCAGGGACCTCACGCCGACCGACGTCAGCCGTACGCCGGTGCCGCGGCGGCACGAAGGGGGGACGGGAGCGGCGCAGCGCCGGCCGCCTACCGCCCCGCGTCGGCGGGGCTCGGCCCTGTCCCGGCTTCGCCTCGGGGCCGGGACACCACCCGCCGAAGTCCGCAGCCCGTCCGGCAAGCGGGACGGGGACGGGCGGCTGGCCACCTGCCGAGCCCGCGGCCCCGCACCCAGGGTTCCGGACGCGACGCCTGTCTCCGCGCCATGAACACCTCGTGAAGCAGGCGGGGTCGGGCTGTGCAGGAGCTGCCCCCGCAGGCAGGCTCGGAGGGGCATCAGGCCACCCCTCACATCAGCCACCGTCCTGCTCCGCTTCCGTCACCGTCCCCCACCGTTCACGAGCACGCCCACGCGTCCGCCCGCGACCGCGCCCACGCGTACGCCCGCGCGCGCCTCGCACCCGCCCCCGAGGCCCGCTCACCATCCCGCCGCCGGAGTTCGCAGGAGGAGACCCGCCCCATGCCCGTCACCACCAGGAAGCAGGTGCATCTCGCGGCTCAGCTGCCCGGGATCCACAACGTGACCGTCTGGTCGGACCCGCGCTCCGAGAGCCAGATATCCATCGACTCCTTCATCCGGCTCGCGCAGACCGTCGAACGCGGCAGGTTCGACTTCTTCTTCCTGGCCGAAGGGCTGCGGCTGCGCGAGCACAAGGGACAGGTCTACGACCTGGACATCGCGGGACGCCCGGAGAACCTGACCGTGCTGAGCGCCCTGGCCGCCGTCACCACGCATCTGGGCCTCGCCGCCACGGTCAACGCCACCTTCAACGAGCCGTACGAGGTGGCCCGCCGGTTCGCCACTCTGGACCGGCTCAGCGGCGGCCGCGCCGCGTGGAACGTGGTCACCAGCCATGACGCCTTCACCGGCGAGAACTTCCGCCGGGGCGGCTTCCTCCCCGAGGCCGACCGCTACACACGGGCCGCCGAGTTCCTCACCGCGGCGCGGAAGCTGTGGGACAGCTGGTCGGGCCACGACCTGAAGGCCGACGCGGACACGGGAGAGTTCATAGCCCCCGGCGCCGGCCGCTTCGCGCACCGAGGGAGGCACTTCGACATCTCCGGCCGCTTCACCACTCCGCCCGGCCCGCAGGGCCACCCCGTGATCATCCAGTCCGGTGAGTCCGACGCGGGGCGGGACTTCGCCGCGTCCGACGCCGAGGTCGTCTTCAGCAAGCACAACCGGATCGATGCGGCGCGGGAGTTCTACCGGGACGTGAAGCGGCGTCTGGCCGCGTACGGCCGACGTCCCGACGACCTCCTGATCCTCCCCACCGCAGGCGTGGTCGTCGCGGACACCGACGCCGAGGCCGCCGCGTACGCGGAGGAGATCAGTCGTGACCTGGTCAGCCCGCAGACCGCGATCGCGCACCTGGAGGCGGTCTGGGGCCGCGATCTGTCCGCCTACGACCCGGACGGTCCGCTGCCCGACATCGAGCCCGAGGACGACGCCCACTTCCTGAAGGGGCACTCCGTCTTCCGCAAGGGCCGTGCGGAGACGGCCCGGCAGTGGCGCAAGCTCGCGCAGGAGCGGAACCTCTCCATCCGGGAGCTGGTCATCGAGGTCGGCGGACGGCAGACGTTCGTCGGCAGCCCGCGGACGGTCGCGGACGCCATCGACCACTACGTACAGACCGAGGGCGCCGACGGCTTCGTCCTCGTCCCTCACCTCACCCCGGGCGGCCTGGACGACTTCGTGGACCACGTCGTACCGATCCTCCAGGAGAAGGGCGTCCACCGCGGCGACTACACCGGCAGCACACTCCGGGACCACCTGGGCCTGTCCGCCGCACCCCGGCCGGCCGGATGGGGCGGCCCCGGACAGCGACTGGGCGACGGCATCGACGGCATCGACGGCCACCGCGAGCACCACGGCAGGGAGACCTCAGAATGACCGGAACGACAGACACGACCGGCACGACCGGCACGTCCGAGACGACCGGCACGTCCGAGACGACCGGCACGTCCGAGACGACCGCCGCGACCGAGACGACCGGCACGACCGAGACGTCCGAGACGACAGGCGCAACCGGCGCACCGACCAGCACCCCCGACCCCACAGGCACGCCAGGGATCCCGGGCACCCCGGGCACCCCGGGAACCCCGGGCGATACCGGAACCCCGCTGCACCTGGCCGTGGCGCTCGACGGCGCGGGCTGGCACCCCGCGGCCTGGCGCGAGGAGGGCGCTCGGCCCGGGGAGCTGCTCGACGCCGCCTACTGGGCCGACCTCGTCGCCGAGGCCGAGCGCGGTCTGCTCGACTTCGTCACCTTCGAGGACGCCCTCGGCCTCCAGTCGGCCGCCTTCCACGTGCCCGACAACCGTACCGACCAGGTCCGGGGCAGCATCGACGCGGTGCTGCTCTCCGCCCACCTCGCCCCGCTCACCGCACACATCGGCCTGGTCCCCACCACCAACGTCACCCACACCGAACCGTTTCACCTGGCCATCGGCATCGCGACCCTCGACCACGCGAGCCGGGGGCGCGCCGGCTGGCGTCCGCAGATCTCGACCCGCGCGGCCGACACCGCCCACTTCGGCCGTCGGACCACACCCACGCTCACCGAGGCCGACGTGACCGACCCGGAGTCCATCTCCCGGCCGCTGCGCGCCCTCTTCGCGGAAGGCGCCGAGGTGGTGGAAGCGGCGCGGCGACTCTGGGACAGCTGGGAGGACGACGCGGAGATACGGGACGCGGCGACGGGCCGCTTCCTCGACCGCGACAAGGTTCACCCCGTCGACTTCCACGGCAGTACCTTCAGCGTGAAGGGCCCGTCGATCACCCCGCGCAGCCCCCAGGGACAGCCGCTGGTGGTGAGCCTCGCGCACGCCACCACCCCGTACGAGTTCGCGGCGCTCAGCTCGGACGTCGTCGCCGTCACCCCGCACGACCGCGCCGGCACCTCGGCGATCCTCACGCAGCTCGCCGAGGCCGTGGAGCGCACCGGGCGGGACCTGACGCACCGACCGCTGCGGACCTTCGCGGACCTCGTCGTCCTCCTGGACGACGAACCGGGGGCGGCGGCGCTCCGCAAGACACGCCTGGACGAGGTGGCAGGGTCCCCACTCGCCTCCGACGCCAAGATCTTCGCCGGCACCCCCGCCGAACTCGCCGACCTGCTGCTCGATTGGCGCTCCGCGGGCCTGGACGGCTTCCGCCTCCGCCCGGCGACCCTCCCGCACGACCTCACCGCGATCACCCGGGGCCTGGTCCCGGAGCTTCAGCGACGCGGGGTCTTCCGCACGGAGTACACCTCCACCACGCTGCGCGGCCACCTGGGCCTGCCCCGGCCGGCCAGCCGATACGCGACGACGGGCTGACGGGTCTCACGAGGACCCCCGCACGGGTTGGTACGGATCCCCGCCGGACTTCGGATCCGTACCGGCCCCCGGATTCGCCGAGGGTCGCTTCCCGGCCGGCGACACCATCGCCGTATCCACCGAGAACGCCGAAAGCACCGCAAGCACCGGGGCGGACTCGGCGCTCACCGACGTGAGACCCGATGCCCACGGCCCCGCGTGCGCCTCGGCTCGTACTCCTTCTCGCCCCGCCTCACCACCTCACGGGGCACCACCTCACGGGGCACCACCTTGCGCCGACTCCTCCCCCCAGCTCTCCCCGGCGCGTCCGTGTACCTCGCGCGCCCCCGCACACCCCCGCCCGCCGCCTGCGCCCGCCTACTCCCGGGCAGGATCGCCCTGAACCACCCCACCGAAAGGGCCGATCCACACCATGGCGAGCACCTTCCAGCGCACCAAGCTCCTCAGCATGTTCGACGCCTTCGACACCGACGCCAACGGCTACCTCGACCAGCGGGACTTCCAGGCCCTCGCCGCGCGCTGGAACACCCTGCCCCGCGTCCGCCCAGGCTCCGAACTCGCCACCCGCGTCCAGAACGTGATGCTCGGCTGGTGGGACCACCTGGCCACCCACGTCGACACCGACCACGACGGCAGGATCGACCTCGATGAACTCCTCGCCATGGTCGACCTCCTGCCGACCATGACCGACGCCGTCGCCGCCACCGCCGAGACCGTCTTCGACGCTGTCGACACCAACGGCGACGGCCGCATCTCGCCGGCCGAGCACCAGACCCTCGTCGACACCTGGCACGGCCGCCCCACCGACACCGCCGGCGTCTTCGCGCGCCTCGACCGCGATGGCGACGGCTACCTCGACCGCCCCGAATTCACCGCACTGTGGATCCAGTTCTGGACCAGCGACACCCCCACTGACCCCGGCAACCACCTCTGCGGCCTCCTGCCCACGCCAGGCACCGCTTAGGTCGGCTCGGTCCACGCGCACCCGCCCACCAGAGGACCCCGCTCGTCTCCGGTACGCGGCGGTCGTCGCAGTCCTCGCGCCGGATCCGGCGGACACACTACGGCCGTGATCGACGCGACACCCGCAGACCGTCCGTACGCCACCGCAGGCTGCCCGTCGGCCTCCGCAGAGTCGGCGCTCGCGGCCACCGCCTGGGAGGAGCTGCCGCACTTCTGTACGGGCAGGCACGGCGTACCGGACACCCCGGAGATCCTCGGCGCCGTGCTGGCCGCCGAGCCGTGGCGCCGGGCGCGGGCAGTGGAGGATCTGTACCGTCTCTTGCTCAACGGAGAGCGCGTGTTTCCGGCGACCGCCCCTGCGGCCGTGGTCGTCGTCCGTCTCCTGGACGACCCGCGGACCCTTGCCGAGGGGCGGTGGGGGCGCAGGCCGGGTAGGCGGTCCCTGCGTGCCGAGCTCCTGAACTGGCTCGCCACGTTCGCCGACATCGCCCGTCGTGGGGCCGAGGACGGTGCGGGAACCGCGCTGGATCTCGTCGCGGCCCGCGCGGTACGGCCGATGCTCCATGATCGCGTCGCGTGCTTCCGTGACGACGACGATCCGTCGGTGAGGGAGGCGGCGCGGCGCTCGCGGCCACGGCCTTGCTGCTGGACGACCCCGCTCTCGCCACGCTCGTACCGCGGTGCGCGGACGCCGTTCGCGAGGTGCTCGCCGTGAGCGGGGACTCCTCCTACCGCTGGATCGCGCGGGAACGCCTGGTGGCCTGGGGGGGGAGGACGTCACGGGTCTCGTCGCCGCGGAGCGGAAGCTCCGTACGGACCTCGACCGGGCACGTGAAGTGGCGGACGACCCGTTCGGGGCGGGGCAGGAGGAGGCTGTCCGCCTGCTGGAGGGGCAGCCCGAGGACACCGCGGTTCCGGAACGACTCCGGGGTCGGCACGGGCTCAGGACGGCATCCACGCAGGACATCCCGCCCGGCCCGAGCCCTCGGCGACCCACGGCCGTTCCGGGGAGCAGACCGGGATACGGCGGACCGTGGCGGACCGCCGGGGAGGAGGAGCGCGCCGAGTGGGCGTTCACGCCGTACATAGGCGTCGGACCCTTGCACTTCGGGATGGACCTGGAAGAGATCACCAGCGCCCTCGGCGAACGACCGGCCGTCACGTCCTCCGCCCATCACGGCGCAGACCAGCGGCTCAAGTACGCCGACTTCATCGACAGCGGGATCAGGGTCCTCTTCCAGGACGAGCGACTGGGGTGCGTGGCTGTGGACGCCCTCACCGGCCCCCAGGTGAGACTCGACGCCGTCCCGTTGACCGGCTGCGTGCCGTCCGAGGTGGAGGCCTGGCTCGTCCACCGCACGACACGACCCGAGAGCCTGACGTACAGCGTCGCCGGTGATCCGGTCTTCGCCGACCTCGGCCTGGCGCTCCGGTCCCAGCGGGCCGGTGACGTCGTCCTGATCCGCCCGCTGTTCTTGCTGCGCGACTGGCTCGACCTGTGGCATTCCCTCCCCGCAGAGGAGTGGGGCCTCCGCTGAACAGGCGCGTCACCGGCCGACCTCGGGAACTCTCCGCGCGACTCAGCGGTGCCTCCACCCCTTGGGCAGGCGGGTTCGGCCCCGTAAGCAAGGACGAGCGCACGTCCCCCTCGGCCTCAGTGGGGTAGGAGGCCCCGGCGCGGCGGCCCGGAGGCCGAGGACGGCGGACCGCTGAGGACAAGGTGTGTAGGTGCACGATGCGGGGGTAGGCGGCGGGACGAGCGCATGGGACTGCACTCGACCACCCGCTTGCGGCCTCTCCCCCCGGCCGCCGGCCCGTGGTTCCGCGGCCGCCCCGCCCCGTACCCCCTTCCGGGCGCGGGGCGGCCGTCCACCCACAGCCGACCCGCCCGCGCCCCGACCCGAGCATGGCTGCGTCCGGGATCCGTCGGCACAGGAGGCATGCGCAGATCGGGCCGATGAGCCGCCTGGACGTTGCTGCCAACTCAACTGCCGTCGATTGTATTGCTGTTGACGGCACGGCGCCCCGCCTGTGGTCGCTGGGACGTGCGTGACCGTTGGCCCGGCTTTCGCTCCTGCGAGCCCCCAGGCGGGACTCCCGTTCTTGAGGTCGGGAAGCCCATACTCGAACAGAGCACAGCATCGGGACCGGCGTGACATACGTGAGAGGACAGCGACGCGGGGGAAGCCGGTGGGGGATCGCTACGCACTCGACCACGGAATCGGCGGGGGTGGCGGCGGCGAAGTGTGGACCGCCCGCGACAGGCGCATCGGCCGGGACGTGGCAGTCAAGTTCGTGCAGCGGACGCCCTCGGGGTCGTCCACTCCTGCGGGGTCGTGCGCCGGGACATCAAGCCCGCCAACATCATGCGGACCGACGGGGGAGGCATCAAACGGCTCGACTTCGGCATAGCGAAGTTCCTCGATCCCTCGCTCCGCTTGGTGAAGACGCAGCCGGGGTGCATCAGCGGCACCACACCACCACGCGCATGTCGCCCGAGCAGTACGAGGCAGCCGACGACCTCGACCACCGCTCCGACCTCTACTCCTTGGGACGTCTTCTCTACGAGGGGCTGAGCGGAAATCCGTCCTTCCAAGCGGACACCGCTGCCGAACTTCAGTCCCTGCACCTCCACGCGACGCCTGAACCGCTGGACGTGCCCGAGTTGCCCACCGATGCGGCGGACCTCGTCATATCCGGCTGCTCGCCAAGGACCCTGCCGACCGGCCGCAGAAAGCGGCGGACGTCATCGGCCCGATCGACCGAGCGCCGGACGCCGTCCGCACACCCCCGTGGGTGATGCCCGCGATCCAGGCCGCCGCTGCCGAGGCCGCCGCCGCCCTGGTCCGGTCCGAGGCCGAGGCTCGTGCTCGTTCGTGAGGAGGCGGAGCTCTACGCGCGCAACGTGCGAGCCCGCGCTGTGGAACCGCTCGCGACCCGCTCTGCGCGCGGCTGACGGGGCTCGGCCAGCGCAGGGCGCCTTGCCGCACACGGGAGAATGCGCCAAGGTCCGCCGAGCCCGGGACGCCGGCCTCCTCCGCACTAGCCGGGCGGAGCAGGCGTCCCCTGCCGCCCGCCCCGTCCTTCCGTGGGGGTGGGGCGGCAGGAGACTGCACAGCGTGTGTCGTGCGCCCTCGGGTGCGAGGAGCAGGGGGATTGGTCAGACCCCTCTGGGCGAGAGCCGCCCGCACGGAAATCCCGCCGTACCGGTCCGGGAGCTCACCGCGCACCGCGCAGCGAGAGAGCCCGGGCGATCGGCCGGCCGGGAGATCAGGAACTCAAGGCTTGATGCTCACTTCGTGCACCGGACCGTCGCATTGGACCAGTACATGAACTGGCTCATCTGTCGCGTGTACGGGATGCCGGACGGGAAGCACGTGTACCGGGCGTAGCCGGCGAACGACGCCTTGGTGTAGGCGTCGTTGTGGGCCGAGTTCTCTGCCGTCCACGCGCTCGACCCGGTTCCGAAGCCGCTGAAGTACTCGGTCGTCAGGGGCGCCGGGCTCGCAGTGGCGGCGGTCGCCGCGCCGCCCAGGCCCGTCATACCGAGCACTGCTACGAAGGCGAAAGTCAGACGTACGAAGGATCTCTTCATGCTTGTTTCGTCTCCCTGTTCTGGAGCGTGTCTCGCTCCGGACGAGAAGCTAACAGCGACTCGGAGCCGACAACGAACAGTCCCACAAGAACCCAGAAGAAACATGAATCACTCAACTTCGTTGCTGTGCAACCAATTTGGCCGAAAAGTGAAAGGCCCGCGCGCGGATGATCGCCAGGATCCGGGGCCGATTCCCTGCACCCTGCCGCACCGATCAGCTGCCCTGGGCGCACCGCAGCCTCCTCGGCCATGCGGTCGGCACCCCCTCCCGGCGTGCCGCCGTGGCTCGTGATGCTCAGGCCCGTTGGGTCGCCGGGGATCCCGGCGAGGTGACGGTCAGCCGGATGGGGCCGTTCATCTTCCACCCCGTCAGGCCGGCCGACTCGTCGCTGCTGTCGCTCTGTCCTGGTCCGGCCTGCGCTCGATTGATCTGGTCGCACCGGACGTCTTCCTTACCCACCTCATCACCACGGACGGGGCGTCCTCGGCGGAGGGGGAGCGCGAACAGCTCCTCCAGAGCCGTGGCGCGCCGGTGGTGACCGCGGCTTCGCGGTCCTCTCCCTCACGCGCGAGGGCAGCGGGTAGGGGAGGGGCGGGAGAGCTGAGGGCCGTGGGCCTCGGTGGACGGGCGTGCCTGATCGGCGCCGAAAGCGAGGGTGCCGCCACCTGCCCCTGCGGGGGCGGTCCTGCGGTACGCACCTGGCGGGATCCGCGCCCGCGGCGTCACCGTACCGGGATGGGACGCTTGAATCACGTTGTCGCTGTGCACGAGCCCGCGAAGAGCCAGTGCCGCATGAGGCAACGTCTGCCCTGCTGTGAGGCCCTGCCTGTCGACGGCTTCGGCTGCTGAGGACAATCGCCTATGAGCGCCTTCGAATCCCCTGTGCCGCTCGTGAACGCCGACGAGCGCACCACGCTCGAAGTCGGCTCGACCTTCGCCTCACGACACTCGCCACGAAGTGCGAGGGTCTGGACGATGAACAGGCCGCCACCGCGTCGGTGCCCGTTGTGGTTCCCGGCAAGCGGCCGGTCGACCACGACAACCCGGCGGGTGGTGGCGTCGATCACGACCTGGCGGTTGGTGGAGACCCATAGTTCTTCGACCGCTCGGCCACCGTGCGGTCGCGGATGGGAATTCCTCACACCGTTCCTGAGAAGGGCTACCAGGCCGGCCACCGCCGACGCCGAGGTTTGGCCGGCGGCTGTCCCCCCGGCTTCGACCGTGAGAATTGCAAGAGAAACCTTCCGTCCGCTGCGAAGCCACGATCCAACTCACCGTGATGAGCCAGGCGCTGTGACAGCATCGCAATCGCGACCCAGGTGCCCTCCATCGGCCGCACTACAGTTGGCCCACCATGCCCGAACTCTTCGGAATCAATCATCTGACTCTGTCCACGACCGACTTCGACCGGCTCGTGGCGTACTACACGGAGTTTCTCGGAGCAGTGCTCGCATTCGAGCGCGCCGCAACCCCTTCCGATCCTCGGATCGCAGTCATCGACGTCGGCGGTGACGACCACCTGATGATCATCGAAACCGCTACCGCCCCCACCGCCGATCTCGACCCCCTCGGCAACGCCGGATGGGGGCTGCGCGTGGGAACACACGCGCAACTGTGTGAGGTCCGCGAACGAATCCTGGGCGCCGGATGGCCGGTCGGACCGATCGAGACACTACCCACGCAGTGGACGATGACCGCTCGCGATCCCGATGGACGCCCTGTGGACGTTCGAGCCCATCGCCCACGGACCTGATCGCCGTCACCAAGCACCGGCTAGCGGCTACCCCAACCTTCAGAACACGCCCAAGATCAGGCCTTAGAAGCCGTGGCTTTTCCGGATCTGATGTGTGTGTTTACACAGGTCAGGTGTTATGTGCGCGCTGTCGAGGCAGGCTGGGACCGTCTGATTCGTAGTGGAAGACGTGAGGTGGCGGATGCCGTCGAGGCGGGCTGTGATGGAGAGCCGCGAAAGGGCCGCGCTGGCGCGAGTGGAGGAACTGCGTGCCGAATTCGAGCGGGTGCGGGCGGCTCTCGTCGACGCGGAAGAGGTGCTGAACCGCCGGGTGATCGGCCTGGAGGAGTATCTCAAGACGCTGACCCAACTGGGAGGTCCCGAGCCCGCCGAGGCTTCGGGGCCGTCCGAGCCTGAGCCTGTTCGTGAGCCAGCGGTGGACGATGTGGCGGCCCCGTCAGCGGCCAGGGCTCGGCGGGTGGTGACCCGCAGGAAGGACGGGGTCGAGGTCGAAATTCTCGGCCCGGACTACCGAGGGATCATGGCCGTGTTCAAAAAGGCGGGCGGTGACGGATTGTCGGCGCGGCAAGTGGCGGTGGGCCTGGGCTGGGACGTTTCGGTTACGGCCCGGGTGGAGGGTGCGCGGGGCAGGCTGAAGCCGCTGGTCGAGCGGGGCTGGCTGGCGGAGAGCCTGCCGGGTATGTTCACGCTGCCGGAGCGAGATTCCGCCGTTGCTGCTGGCGGCGGATGGCGTGGCGGGCCAGGCGGCGGCTCATGACCATGGTCATCGACCACAGGACGAACGCCTCGCTGGTGTCGGAGCACCGTTCGTAGTCGCGGGCGAGCCGCCGGCTGCGCATCAGCCAGGCGAAGGTCCGCTCGACGACCCATGCGGGGCAGGACGGTGAACCCGCGGCTGTCGTCGCTGCGTCGGACGATGTCCAGGTGCAGGCCGAGCCGGTGGGCGGCTTCGGTGAGGACGTCGCCGGTGTAGGCGCCGTCCGCCCAGATCAGCCGGAGCCGGCGGAAGCATTCCCGCAGCGCGGGCAGCATCCCGCAGGCGGCGGTGCGGTCCGTCACCGACGCGGGGGTGACCAGCACCGCCAGCACGAGGCCGAGGCAGTCCACAACCAGGTGCCGCTTACGCCCGTTGACCAGTTCGCCGCCGTCGAAGCCGCGGGAGGCCGCGCCGACCACGGCGTCCCCTTTCACCGACTGCGAGTCCACGATCCCCGCGGTCGGCTCCGCATCCGTCATGTCCGACGTGTAGCAAGGCCGGTGGCCCGGTTTGTCCGCCGCGTTCCCGAACCTGTGAGCAAGACAATCACACCCCGGGGTGAACAGGCTGGACTCCACCGGTACGACCACGTACAACTGCGACAACAGGGCCTCCTGGCGCTCGGGCTTCGACAACCACGAGCTGTTCAGGAGGCCCTTCCTTCATGCCCTGCCAACCGCGAACTCACCTGATCCGGACCCCGTTCGAACCTGCGGGCCGTGCGCCTATCAGTCAGAAGGGAGGTTCGAGATCGCCGCGGCCATCGCTATGTGGCCCGCAGTCACAGGGCTTCTCCTGGAAAGGTTCAATGTCGGTGACGTCGTGGCCCCACGCTTCGAGGGCCTTCCAGGCAACGCGCCGGTTAGGCTCGTCGCTGCTGGTGTCCAGGATGCGGCGCGCGTGCACCGCGAGGTGATCGCGGTGCTGGGCGAGCACGGGGTGTTCGGCGAGGATGAGTGCGGCGAGGCCGGCGGCTTCGCGCACGTCCTCGTGACTGTCCTGGAGGAAAGGTGCGACGGCTCGATAGAACATCGGGCGCAGGTCCCGGAAGGCCGCCAGCGTGGAGTCGTGGGTAAGGAAGCCAGGGAAGTGCTGCTCGGTGCGGTCGACAATCTCGTCGGAGGCGTCGTAGGCCGTGGAAACCAACCAGTTCAACAATGTCGCGCGGATGGGGACGTTGCGATACGGCCGGAGAGTCATGGCCGCCGGGTGGGTGAGGATACCGGCGACATACATGGCGACGGGGGCAGTGGCTTCGTAGATGCTGTTCTGGTGGCCGACCAGCTCACTCAGCTCCGACAAAGCGGTGACCTGCACCTTGGGATCAGGCTCCAGCAACCGTGCCAGGACCTTGGGAAGGCACTCACCGTTCCCGAAAGCCGTCTGGAGCGAACCCCAATCCGTCTCCGCTAGGACTACCCGATACGGCGGCAAGTCAGGCTCGCGGGGCGCCCCGGCCTTGGAGCTGCTGTGGTTCACAGGCCAAACCTAGACCAGACTTCTGACACGACTCCTGTGCGGACCGGCTAGAAGCCGCTCTCATTCCGAGATCGACGGGTGCGTTTGCACTGGTCAGGCATAGGGTCGGCATTTCGGCGGCAGAGACGAGGTGTTGTGTCGTCTCTGCGGTGGAGGTGCCGGGATGCCGTTGGTAGGGCCTCCTGGTGCGCTCAACGTATCGACAACCCCGAGCTGTACCAGAGGCCCTGTCTTCGTGCACGGACAGACCGAATATCGTCCGACCGAGCCGCCGCATTCGAACCCATGCTCACCAAGATCGGTACGACAACGGCTTCTTACGTCGGCGGCGCCCCGGGCGACGGTCACCCCGGGCTCGCAGGCATCAGAGCCGGTCCAGTGTCTGCGGGCCGGGCGGAGCGGGGTTGCGGGCGTGTCGAGTTCTGGGAGAGGCCGATGGACGAGGTCTGCGCCCTTTGCAAGGCGCGCGCTACCGAAGGGGTGGCCGTCCTCCACGGCGTCAGGTGGCACGGGTGACGGTGGCCGTCACGCGCCGGTGATCAGTACCGCCCGTACGGCGGCCTTTCCGGCCGGGCGTACAGGACCAGAGCCGTCTCCATCCGTTGGGCATTCCCTCCGTGTTTGCCACCGGTCGGGTGTGTCTGCCATCGTCTGCCGCACCCGCGACCCTGGGCGCGTCCGATGCCTCGGTCCACTCGCTCCGCGCTCCCGCTCGCCGGGCTGCGCGCCACGGCGGGCGTCGCCCGCCTCGTCACCCCGAAGTCATCCGACGCCCTTGTGCCGGGGTCCCTCTCCCGGGTCAACCGTCCGCCCGAATCAACTTCGGTGTTGGTGGCGGAAGTTGCCCTGAGGTCGGACTCGCGCTGCCGACGACCCGCAGGGCGGACGCCCCGCGTCGCGGCCCTGCTGTCGCCAGGGCCTTCCCGGCCGGCGTCAAGGTGGCGTACATCTGGAGGGACAGATCGCCTCAGGCGCGCGGGCCGTCGCCCGCGGCTGCTCCCCCTGAACCTTGAGCATGCAGCGCCGGCCGCCCCGAGGCCTCAGCAACCGAGGGGCCGGTGAGGGCGACCGAGCCTCCCGACCTCCCCGGCCCCAGGACCTTCGACGGCCCGCGCGTCAGGACACGCGAGCGGGGCGAGACGCCGGCGACGAGGCGGGGACGGCTCCGGTGAGGGGGTGCGTCGGGGTGGCAGGGGCCCGCCGGGCAAGTCAGGACTTGCGCGAACGCAGCAGTGTGCGCAGGGCGTTGTCGAGGTGTCGCCGCTGGTCCTCGTCGAGGTCCGCGACGAGGTCGCCCAGGGACTCCACGAGACCGGTGAGCGCGGCGTCGACGACGGCGAGTCCCTCATCGGTGAGGGTGACCCGGAAACTGCGTCGGTCGTCCGCGTCCAGGGTGCGCCGCACGAGGCCGGCGCCTTCCAG
Source organism: Streptomyces sp. NPDC004435 (assembly GCF_042873895.1). NCBI lineage: Bacteria > Bacillati > Actinomycetota > Actinomycetes > Kitasatosporales > Streptomycetaceae > Streptomyces > Streptomyces sp. NPDC004435. Next base: position 238,098 of record NZ_JBIAMB010000011.1, read on the forward strand.
GCGGTCGATCCGTTTCGTCATCCCGGCACGGGACATCAGCAGCTCCGCCGACAGGACCGACGGAGTCACGGTGTAGGGCGCTCCGCGCCGGCGCAGCGTGGCGAGCACGTCGAAATCACCTTTGTTGATCCCGTGCCGCTCCACGGCCCGTTCGCCCGCGGGCCCGACGAGGGTCTCGGCGACGAGCGCGATCCGCCCTACGAAGGCCAGCGGGGTCACATCGAGGTCGGGCCGCTCCCGCTTCCAGTCGGCCGCGATCCGGTCGATCACGTCTTCGTCGCCCCGCAAGTCCCGCTCGCCCTGCTCGCCCCGCTCGTTCCGCAGGCCGCGCTCGCCACGATCCCCGCCGTCGCCCCCGTGTGCGCCCTCATCTCCGCTCATGGCCACCATCCTATTCACCCGCAGATAGTTAGCTGGAGTACTATCACCGAGCGAACTACCTTTCACGGCTCCAGGAGGTCGTTGTGCCCACCCCTGCCCGCACACTCATCCGAGGCGTCCGCGTCTTCGACGGTGCCCGCGTCCTCGAACGCGCCGATGTGCTCGTCGAAGGCGACAAAATCACCGCCACCGCCACCGCCACCGCCCACGACCGCGCACGGCCCGTCGACGTGGAGATCGACGGATCCGGACGGACCCTGCTGCCCGGACTGATCGACGCCCACACCCACACCTTCGACGGCAGCCTCGCCGCAGCACTGCGCCACGGCGTGACGACCGAACTGGACATGTTCTGCCTGCCCGCCAACCTCCGCCGCCAGCGGGCCCTGGCCGCCGCGCGCGACGACGTCGCCGACCTGCGTAGCTCCGGGGTCCTCGCCACCGCCCCCGGTGGTCACCCGTCCCCGCTCATGTCCCTGATGGCCGACGGGTTCGGCGACGCCGTCGGGCCGTTCGACACCATCTCCCGGCCCGAGGACGCCCCCGCCTTCGTCGCCGCCCGCGTCCGCGAGGGCAGCGACTATCTCAAGATCGTCATCGACGACGGTTCGACGGCCGGAGGCCCCCTGCCCGTCCTGGGGGCCGACACCGCGGCGGCACTCGTGGCGGCGGCCCGCGACGCGGGACTGCGGACCATCGCCCACGCCGCCACGGCCGGCGAGGCGGCCACGGCCCTGGCCGCCGGAGTCGACGGCCTCGCGCACGCCTGGTGGGCAGGCGGGGCAGGCGCGCCTCCCACCGAGGAACTGGCCGCGCAGGCCGCCGCCCGAGGCGTGTTCGTGGTCAGCACCCTCTCGTACGCCGAAGCCTCCGGCGCCGGTCGTCCCGATCGTGGCGACTACGCCGCCGAGGTCGTCGCGGCCCTCGCCGCGGCCGGCGTGCCCCTGCTCGCCGGCACCGACGCGACGCCGTTCGCCCCGCTCCACGGCGAGGGCATGCACCGCGAACTCGAACTCCTGACGGCGGCCGGCCTCACTCCCGCGCAGGCCCTGCACGCGGCCACGGCGGCCCCCGCCCGGCACTTCGGGCTCCACGACCGCGGCCGGATCGCCCCGGGCCTGCGGGCGGACCTCCTCCTCGTCGACGGCGACCCCACTCGGGACATCACGGCCGTCCGGGACATCGCCGATGTCTGGCGGCGCGGGGTACGCCAAGCCCGCTGACCCCGTCCGCCGCCACGCCTCACCGGCCGGCCCATCGCCAGCCCGTAAGCCGCTAGCCACCAGGCGCCAGCCCGCCAGGCGTACGCCACCGGGCGTCAGCCATCAGTCCGTACCCCTCCGATGCCACGCCCCTCCACCTCCAGAACACGAAGTGAGCCCATGTCGCAACACCCCGCTCCACCTCCACGCCCGCCCCGCGCGCTGCGCATTCTGCGGGCCACCGCCGCCGCACAGGCCGCGGTCCTTCTCGCCCAGGCCGTCTCGGCGGGTCTGCTCCTGGCCTCCGTCCCCGTCGGCCGCACGGTGCACGGCGCCATGGCGGGCGCCGTCGTCTTAGCGGTGCTGCTCCATCTCGTGGCCGCCGTCACGGCCAGGCGCCGGGGCGTCGTCGCGACCCGCACGGTCCTCCAGGCCGCGCCGCTGCTGCTGTTCACGCTCGGGCAGGCCGCCCTCGGCTTCGCGCGCGTCCGCGAGCTCCACGTCCCGCTCGGGGTCCTCATGTTCGGCGTGTCCGTCATGACGCTGATGCGGATACGCGCACTGCCCTCACCTTCCCCGCTGAGCCCCCGGCCGCCGTCCCCGGCGCAGCCGCAGAACGCGGGAGCGGCGGCGTGACCCGGCCTCGGCGCACCTTGCCCCGCCGCACCCTGCTGCGCGTCCTCGGGGGTTCCGCGCTCGCCCTGCCCGCCCTGGGCGCCGCCGTCTCCTGGGCCGGCCGGCGGGTCGACACCTGGGGCCGGGTGTCCTTCGACCGGCCGCTCCACATGCCACCCCTCGCCCCCTCCCGTACCGACGGGCAGGGGAGACGCGTCTTCGACCTCACGATCGCCGAGGGCCGCACCGAGTTCACGCCGGGCCGCCCGTCCCCGACCTGGGGGATCAACGGCGCCCACCTCGGCCCCACCCTGCGCGCCGCACGCGGCGAGACGGTACGGATCAACGCCGCCAACACCTTGGACGAGGCCACCTCCCTCCACTGGCACGGCATGCACCTGCCGGCCTCCATGGACGGCGGACCGCACCAGATGATCCGGCCGGGCCACACCTGGTCGCCCTCCTGGACGGTGCACCAGCAGGCGGCCACGCTCTGGTACCACCCGCACCCCCACGGCCGTACCGCACAGCACGTCTACCGCGGTCTGGCCGGCCTGTTCCTCGTCGACGACGACGCGGCTCCACCGGAACTGCCCCACAGGTACGGGATCGACGACATCCCGCTGATCGTGCAGGACCTCCGCCTCACGAACGGCCTGCTCGACCCCGACGAGGCGATGGCCGGAACGACCGGGTTCCTCGGGGACCGGATCCTCGTCAACGGCACGCTCGGCCCCTATCTCGACGTGACGACCCGGCGCCTACGGCTCCGCCTGCTCAACGGCTCCACCGCACGCGTCTTCCGCTTCCACCTCGCCGACCACCGCGGCTTCGACCTGATCGCCACCGACGGCGGCCTGCTCCCGGCGCCCCACCGCACCGACCGCGTCCAGCTCGCACCGGGGGAACGCGCCGAGATCGTCGTCGCCCTCGTGCCGGGCGAACGTGTCGTCCTGCGCAGCTCCGATCCCGACACCGGCGCGGGATTCGTCCAGCGCGACGGAGGCGCGGACCGCTTCGACGTGCTCCAGCTGCGGGCGGCCGCCACCCTGGTCCCTTCCCCGCGCCTTCCCGCACGCCTCGCGGACATACCCCGTATCCCGGCTCGCACCGCCGTCAACCGGAGGACGTTCGAACTGGCCGAGCACACGATCAACGGACGGCGGATGGCGCCGGACCGCATCGATCTCACCGTCCTGAGGGACACCACCGAGATCTGGGAGATCCGGAGCGGAGACGGAACCCTCCACAGCTTCCACGTGCACGACGTGCAGTTCCAGGTGCTCACCGTCGACGGCAGGAAGCCACCGCCGCACCTGTCCGGATGGAAGGACACCGTCCTCCTGCCCCCGGGCACCACGATGAGGCTCATCATGCGCTTCGCCGACTACGCGGACCCGAAGGCCCCGTACATGTACCACTGCCACATGCTCTACCACGAAGACCAGGGAATGATGGGCCAGTTCATGGTCCTGGACCCGGGCCAGACCCCCACCGCCCCCGCCGCCCCCATCGCCCCGCACGCCGGCCACCACTGACCGCGACCCTTTCCCCGCCCCTCCCGCCCTCCCTGAGGCGACCCTGGGTTCGGCCGTCCCCAGGCAGGCCTGCACCACCTCGGCCGCCCCCGGGGAGGCCGGGTAACACCTCGGCCGTCCCCGGGAAGCCAGGCACCGCGCGATGAGCGGTGCCGTACCGGGTCCGCTACGTCCGTCCGTTCAGTAGCCGATCGTGAAGCGGCGCTGGACGAAGCGGGGGAGCTCCGCCTCGTCGACGAGCGCGACGGCGGCGTCCTCCGCGGAGATGCGGCTGCGTCCGTCGGCGTCGAGGACCGGCTGGTCGCCGCCGATCCGGAACCGGCCCGTGCGCTCGCCGGGAGCGATGTCCTCCGCGGGGCTGAAGTAGGTCCACAGGCGGTTGGACGTACGGAGCACGTTCAGGGCGTCCCGATGACCGCGTACCGCCGCGGCGTACTTCCGGGGCAGCCCGAGCCGGTCCAGGCTGGCGTGCAGGTGCTCCTCGGAGTCGGCGTGCACGAGGCCGGGTTCGATCTCCAGGCTGCCGGCGCCGCCGATCACTATCAGGCGGGTACGGGGACGGGTGTCCAGGGCCTTCAGCAGCGCACGGGCGGCGGCGGCGAAGACCGAGGGGTCGGCGGCCGAACGCTCCACGGTGTCGGCGATGTCGGCGGCGGCGTTGCCCGGCTGGAATCCGCTGATCAGCACGTCCATTCCGGGGAGGACGGCGGCGATGCCTTCGGCGTCGAAGACGTCGAGGCTCCGCCAGACGATGTCGTCCCGGTCCTCTCGGATCAGCGTGGCGTCGCGGGTGAACGCGGTGACGTGGTGGCCTCGTTCGAGGGCTTCGGTGACGACGCGGCTTCCGATGGTGCCGGTGGCTCCGATGACTCCGATGCGCATGACTGTCCCCTTCGTCGTAACGGTGTGCCAAAACTATACGGCGTGAAGTCTAGATACGGCGATCACTCTTGAAGCGCTGTACAGTGACCTTCGTGAAGAGCGCGACGACGAGAAGCACGACGGGACGCCGCGAGCGGCTGCGGGCCGAGACCACGGCGGAAATCAAGGAAGTCGCACTCGCACTGATGGCCTCCGGCGGGCCCGACGCCATCACCCTGCGGGCCATCGCTCGTGAGATGGGCATGACCGCCAACGCCATCTACGGCTACTTCGCGACCCGCGACGACCTCGTCACCACGCTCATCAACGACGTGTACACCTCGCTGGCCGACGCCGTGGACGCCGCCTGGGAAGCTGCCGCCGAACAGGAGCCGGCCTCCCGGATCCAGGAGTGGGCGCACGCCTTCCGAGCCTGGGCCCTGGCCACCCCCGAAGGCTTCCGTCTCGTCTACGGAGACCCCGTCCCCGGTTACCGGGCCCCGGAGGGTGGTGCCGCCCCGGACGCCGCGCGCCGGGTCTGCACCGGCCTCGCCGGCCTCGCGGACGCTGCCTGGCCGCACGCCGAACACCTCTACGCGGGCAGCGAATTCGACTGGTCCGACTTCGATCCCGGCCTTCTGGCCAAGGTCCGCCCGGCATTTCCCGACCTCCCTCCCGCGGCCGTGGCGCTCGCCCTGCGCATCTGGGGCCACCTGCACGGACTGGTGTCACTGGAGGTCTACGGACACCTTCGCACCCAGACCGTCAGCCCGGACAAGCTCTTCAAGGAGGAACTGGCCGCCCTCGTCCGGTCCCTGGGAATCGCGCCACACGCCTGACCCCTGAGTCCGCAGGCTGTGTCCGAGCCGTCGGCGAGCAGCTCGACCGGGCCTTGGTCCGCCCGCGACCCAGCTGCTGGCCATTCCCGGGCCGGAAGGCCGATCGTGGAGTTCCTCGTCGCGCACATCCTGGACGACAACCACCCCCACACCCACGTGGCCGGCGCCGTGGACGGCGGGGCTCCACGCGCGACAGCCACCTCCCGTGGCCCTTCAGGGAGGCGGTACCCCGGGAAGAGATCGGCAAGCCCGAAGCCGCGCGCAGGACCACGCCGGCCGTCCTGCTCGACCGTCTCCAAGCCGAGCCCGTTCGATCCCTCACGCGCTGGGGTATGCCGTGCCTTGCCGACCGCACGCCAGGGCTCGGACCGGATCTGGCTGATAGGGGAATCGTGCGCACTCACGTGGCCGGACTGGGCCTCGGTCCGATCCGAGGGGACTACGGCCTCATGACGCCGTTCGCGGGCACCCTGCTGCAGATACTCCGGGGATTCATGCTCATCGCCTGGGTCGTCATGGCCGGTCTCACCGTGTTCACCCCCGACCAGGTCGATGGCAACCTCGCCTGGACGACGGCGGTGGTGCTCGCGGTCTACATCGTGACGTTCGGATGGCGTCTGATGAGTGCCCGGCTCGGCATGAACCGGTGCTACCTCCTGGCGGGCGGAGTGGCCTTGACCAATCGCTTCGGCCAGGTCACCGATTTCGTGGCCTGGAGCGACGTGACCGGCATCCAGCAGACGACGGTCGTGGAGCTCTACATGGGAGCGCACCGCCTGGAGATCAGCAGCAACCGGACCGCGAAACCCCTGACGCTCTTGGCGCCGGGGGTGACATCACGACTGGTGGAAGCACTGCTCACCGAGGGCCGCCGTGCAGGCGCCTTGCGGTGACGGGCATCCGGGCCCCGGGGCGTGGCCAACGGCTGCGGCCGGCACCGATCCATCTGTCCCGGAGCCGTCGCCTTCGCAGCGCGCATGATCCGGCACCGCATCTCAGCCGGTTGTGCACACCTCCTGCGGGAGTTCTCGGACGGTGGGCTGCTGGTCTCCGGAGGTCGACGGTGCCACCTCGAAGGCGTAGCAGCCTGTCACCGATCGCTGGTACACGGAGGTGAAGGACCGCGTCGGTCCATGCCCGAGGAGCTCCGCGATCACGGTGACCTCATCAGCGTGACGCGTCACGCTGATGACACCCCTGGCGGGCTTCGAGGGAGGGAGGATCCGGGCGATCTCGGGACCGAGAAGACTGCCGTCAGCCGCGGCTTCGCCCAGTCGGTCGCGGAGTCTCTCGGCGTTCCCCTGGAGGTTCTTGCGTGCGTGAGCCTCGTCCCGCTCGGGTTGCGTCTCCAGCCAGATCACCAAGCCGAGGACGGCCACGAGCAACAGCCCCACGAGCGTGACGCATCCGTTGAGCATGCGTCCATGCGACGCCTTCGTCCTGACCGGTGATCGTCTCGCCATGCCCCCAGCGTGCCCTGTGATCACCGACGAACCGTTCTGCGTTCTCGAATCGTCACCGAAGCGCAGCCCGCCCAGGCGACGGACGGGCCGAGGTTGGTGTTTTCGAACGCGCTCAGAGGGCGTGTTCGTCGTCGTGGCGACAGGCGTGAGGTACGGGGGCTGGAACCTCGGGAACGGGCTCTCCGGCGAGAACGGCGGGGGAGGCGTCGCCACGCGGGCCGCAGCGAAGAAGACCGGCCCCCGCCAGACGCGGAGGAGATCGAGAGGACGGCCCGGGACCTGCTGGCCGCCTGAGCGTCAGGGGACGGGTAGACCGTCGCCCAGCTGACCAACAACGCCGCCGAGGCCGACCCGATGATCACCGGCAACATCACGACGGCCCACGTCACCAAGGCCGTGACCGTGCCGGGCGAAGCGGTGGGCGCGAAGGCGCCGGGCACGGTCGAGGTGACCGTGGAGTACGCCGGGTGTCCAAGCCGCGCACGTACTCCTCCTCGCTGCCCGTGGTCCGCGGGCTCACCACGGGCAAGGCGCCGGTCGACCGGCAGCCGACCGTCGTGCATCCGCAGCTCACCGAGGGCGCCTCGCTGGTCACCTCGAAGGCGTCCGCGCCACCGATCAGGGCGGTCGCCAAGGACGGCGTCTAACTGACCGAGGAGAAGTTCCCCTCGCTGAAGGGCGTCCTCGCCGAACTGCGCCCGAAGTACGACTCGAAGGCCGGTGGCGTCGCCAGGGCGGTCGAGCCGGAGATCACCTCGGCTGGCCAGGACGTACCTGACCGGCCCCTGCTCACCTTGACGAAGGGCAAGGAGGGCACGCTGAAGACCTACTTCGACGCGAGCGTCCAGGCCGCCGAGGAGAAAGCGGTCAAGCGGTACGACCGGGCGTCCGTGGTCGCCGCCCTGGAACCCAGCACCGGTCGGATCCGGGCCGTGGCCGACAACCCGGCCCCGGGCTTCACCACCGCCTTCGGCGGCGCCCAGGCGTCCGGCTCCACGATGAAGATCGTCACCGCCGCGAAGATGCGCGACAAGGGGCTGGTCCAAGGCGCCGGATCGAAGGGGGCGCCGAGACCGCCGCCTACATCGGACAGGGCCGGATCCAGATGAACGCCCTCAAGCATCGCCTCGATCGCGGCCACCGTGACGGCGGGCGCCTGCCGGCAGCCGGTGATCGTCCCGCACTCGCTCGACGACCGCGCCCTCGCCCCCACCCGGCAGCTCCCCGGCGACACAGCCGCATCTCTGTGGCAGCTGATGGCCGCAGCCGCGACCGGAAAGGCACAGGGGACGCGGCCATGGCCTCCGTCAGCGGTACGAAGGGTGCCAAGACCAACTCCGCCGAGGTCGACGGCCAGGGCGACTCCAACGCCTGGTTCACCGCCTACGCATGGGACCCGGCGGCGGCCGCGATCGTGAACTCAGGCCGTCACAGCGGCGATTCCGTCGGCGAGATCGTGGCACGCGTCCTCAACGCCCGCTGAACCCAGCTCGGCAGGCCGCCGCAGAATCGATGCTGCCGGGCTCGCCCTCGACAGCCCCCACAGCCCCTACAGCCCTGACAACCCCGACAGCCATGACGTTCAGCGGCGGAGCTCCAGAGCAGACTGCGTGACCGGCCTCCTACTGAAAGCGGGGTGATCACCAGCGCACAGAGGCTCCCGCGCAATTCCGTTGGCGGACGAGGGCGACCACTGCTACGTTTCCGGAGGCCGTGCGAGAGATCGAGGAGGTGGTACCCGTGAACGCAGTTTCTCCATGGGTGCTCCCCTCCGGGGTCACGGTCGGGCGATAGACAGGTCGTCGTCCGGGAGCGCCGTTTCAGAGCACTTCCGAAAGGCACGACCATGCATTTCACCTCGGAGCAGCGCCTTGACGGCGGTGTTCGCGAACGCGGATTCACCCTCGGTGAGATCCCCGGCATCCTCTGGACACCTGCGTCAGCGTCCGCAGCCGCGCCTGTGCCACTGATCCTGCTCGGCCATCCTCCCCTCGGGCTGCGCGCCATGTACCCCCGGCTGGCGGACCGGGCCCGGCATTCCGCGGCGGCGGGCTTCGCCACGGCCACTGTCGAGCTCCCCGGAAGCGGCGACCGACCCCGCCTGCCCGCCGCCGAGCAGGCCCGCGCCGACCTGCGCCGGGCGCTGGAGGCCGGCGAGCCGGTGAGCGACGAGATCATCGACGCCCTCATCCTTCCGCTGGTCGACCAGGCGGTCCCGGAATGGCAGGCCGCCCTGGACGCCCTCCTGTCGCAGCCCGAGCTCGGCGGTCCGGTCGGGTATTCAGGGGGAGTGATCTCCATCGGCATCCGGTTGGCGGTCGTCGAGCCGCGCATCGTGGCCGCCGGTCTCTTCGCCGGGAGTTTCGTGCCCCGCGCCATGTTCGAAGAGGCCAGGCAGGTCACCATTCCCCTCCACGTCCTGCTGCAGTGGGACGACGAGAGGAACGACCGGCAGGCGGCCCTGGACCTGTTCGACGCCTTCGGCTCCAAGGAGAAGACGCTGCACGCCAACATGGGCGGGCACACCGGCGTCCCCCGGTTCGCGGGAGACGCCGCGGCCGACTTCTTCACCCGACATCTGAGGTAGAACGGCGCCGTCGGAGCGGTCGTGGAGGGTAGCGCTCGGCGGCCGTCACGGCGCTCTCCGAAGCCATGTACCGGCCTGGCCCATCAAGGTCTCGCCGGGCAGCGCCGAGGCGCCGATCCCGTGGGAGTTCTCCCGCGTCGTGGTGCCCGCGGACGGCGCCCTGCTCGCCATCGACGATGTGGGCACCACGCCACACCCTCCGCAACGCCGAGCGCGACGGGCTGTCCGGCGCCGCCACGGCGCCGGACTTCGCCCTCGACCCGCACCGAGCGCCGCTTCGCGGTGCTGGTCGCGCTCTGCGAACCCCGCCCGTTCACCGGCTACCTCGTCGCGTACACCCGCGTGAACGAGACCCAGTCGTGCAGGGTGCGGTGGGCCGGCAGCAGTACGAGGAACAGGCCCCCGAACACCACCCATTGGGCCACCGAGACGATCGCGGGATAGTCGGTGCGGCCCGCGAGCGCGTACGTCCAGCCGACCACCATGACCATCAAGGGCACCCCGTTGATCAATCCCGACCGGATCAGCCCGCACAAGACGCCGGGCCGGCTGCCGTCGAAGCGCTCGACCCGCAGCCCGAGGACGGCCTTGCCGAGGGTCCGGCCGAACAGGGCGTGCGCGAACCAGTCGTAGAGGAGCCAGAGAGCGAGGCCGCACACCATCAGCCCGGCGGCGAACATGCCGATCGTCTCGCCGATCACCGACACGGAATCCCCCAGACTCTCCTTCGCCACCTGGCCGTCCCAGCCGGAAGCTCGGATCTCGCCGACCTCGCGCATCGCCAGCTTGCGGACGCGGCGGGCCAGCAGCGTCTCCAGGAACGGAAGAGCCACCCACGCCACCGCCACCGCCGGCAGGGCGACGACGACTCCGTCCACCACCCGTGCACCGAAGCGTCTCATCACATGTGCCGCCATACCGTCCCCCTCGATTCGGCCGAGAGACATGCTGTCCGATCAAGCGGACGGCGATGTGACGAGAGCGGACGGTTTCACCCTGCTGCGTGGACACCCTGTGGACGCGACGCGTAGACCGAGCCCCCGAGCCCCCGAGCCCCCCCGGCCCCGGGGGCACGATCCGAGAAGGCCCCGGTGGAACGTGTCTTCTGGGGACACGGGCCGACAAGGGTCCCCCGAGTTCGGTGAGGACCCCGCCGTCACGCGTGGCCATCCACGGCCGCAGGGTCGCCCGCAACTGCAGGTGCCGGAGCCTGTTCCACCCGATGACGGCCTGTGGCTGTGGGACTCCCCGCGCATGGTGCTCGATGCCGTCGGGGGGTGAGCACCGGATACGAGCCGTCCCCCCCGTTCCGGGTCCCCGACCGTCCATCGGTCCCCGACCCGTTCCAGCGGCCCCAAGTTACGTCATGATCTCCCCGTCGGCTGTTTGCGGCGCACGTCAGGCGGTGTCGGTGGCAGTGGCGTTGGCGGTCTCCAGGGCCACGACGACCATGACCGGGAGGTCGGTGTCGGGCTGGACCAGGCCGGCCGTCAGGGTCCGGTCACCGAGGTTCCACTTCTTCACCGCGATGAACTCGTCTTCGTCCTCCGCCGTCTGCTCGGCCTCCACGTGGTGGCCGGTGAGGGAGGACCGCCCGATCACGGGCAGGACGTCGGCAAGGGCCCGTTCCCCCTCCTCGTGGACGGCGTCCAGGTCGTCGAAGTAGCCCGACTCCTCCGCGTCACGAGTCCACACGGTGAACGAGGCGGTGATCGTCCCGCTGATCGACGTCCGGATCCAGGCCCCGGTGCCGTCCTTGTCCCAAGACGCCTCCGCGCCGTCGCGGACCTTGCCGCCGGGTGTCCACTCCTGGGCAGAGAACCGCGCCGCCGCACCTTCGGCGGTCAGCGGGGTGAGGGCCCTGAGCTGTTCCAACATCGCGATCACCGCAGCCATGACTCCTTCCGCTCATGCCGTTGCCGGGTACGTGACACGCCCTCAGCCGCGCGCTCGCGCAGACCTCGGGGAAGGCCATGGACGGCACCTCGCTCACCTGCGCGGTGCCTCATCCAGGCCTCCATAGAGCGGATGGGTTGTGCTCACCGGAGCACGGGCTCTGCGCGGGGCCGAGACCGAGGGGGCGGCAGGTCCGGCGCCCGGTCTCGGGGTCGCAGAGGCGGAAGAGGTGGTGGTGAAGGCCGGTGTCCGGGGCGCAGTACCGGCTGTGGAAGCACGGCGGGGGTGTGGGCGCGACACGGCCGAGGGCGTCGTACTCGCAGCGGACGCCGCCGGCCCCGGTGAGGAAGGCTCCCGCGTACGAGCGGGCGCGGCGTGCCGGGGCCCGCGGCCCCTGCGAGGCGGGGGAGGGGCCGCCCTGGCCTCGCTGTCAGTGGCCTGCGCGATGATGACGAGGGTAGGGGTGACGGCCGGTCAGGTAGGGCTTCCGAGGCCGTGCCCGGGTGAGGCGAAGGGGTGTTCTGTGCGAAGGCCGGTCGACGACGAGGAACGGGCCGCCGATGAGCGGCGACTGCACTACGAGATCTGGAGGTGGGGAGGAAGACCGCCGAGCGAGACACTCCGCGCCGTCCAGGGAAGCAACGTCCTCGGCCTTGTCGAGTACGACGCCGATCTTGTGCACGCCCTCGACGCACTGGCCCCCGACGTCCAGCGTTCCGTGGCGCTGCTGGCCGCGCACCGCGCCTGCGAGACGGCCGGTCTCACCGCCGTGCCCTGGGTCGCCGGAGCGCTCACCGCGCTGACGCGGGGACGTCCGCTGCCGCCGCCCTTCGACGACACGAACCGGATGTGGGAGACCCTGAACTCCACCGAGCTCCCTCCGGGGCCACCGGTGCGCAGGGCGACGCCTCCCGAACGACCGCTGTACTTCCCTCCGACACCCGCCGGGTGGACCTGGATCCCGATCGGAGAGCCGGACGACGACGGGGCGAGGCACTACACACTCGGCCGGCTGCCGGAAAGCGCCCGACCGGCGGTGTCCGACGGCAAACTGTCGGCCGCGTCCGCTGCGGACGTGAACGTCCCGGCTGCCGCCGTCACCTTCATGGAACTGACGCACTCCGCCCGCAGACGGCACGACTTCGGACCGATCTCGCAACCGCACTTCGCTCTTCCGGCCGTGCTCGCCGCCGCCGAGGCCTCCCCGCTCCACGCGGCCCTGGATGCTGTGTCACATGCGATCGCGACGTTCGGGGAGCACTACCCGGCCCTGCTGGAGGAGATCCGGTCGTTCTGTGCCGCCCAACGACCGGTCCGGGCCGAGCGGTCGGCGGCGGCCGCTCCGTCGGACCAGGGGGAGGACTCCCCTCCGCGTCGGCATGAGTGAGAATGCGCCGGTGAAGATCACCAAGAGCAAGCTCGGAACAGCCCTGTCCGCCCTGTCGGTCGGGGCCGCCCTGACCATCGCCCCCTCCGCCTCGGCCTCGGCGACGGTGGAACCGACCGTGACCACCGGCGCGCTGTTCAACAACCCGAGCGGGGTCGCCGCAGGCACCCCCGAGAGCGCGCCCGACGACCCCGTCCGCCTCGCCGAGACGCGCATCAAGCGGCACCTGCTGGAACTCATCAGCGGGGCGGCGGAGGGCTCGTACATACGGATCTCCGTCTACCTCCACTGGGACGCGGAGGTGACCAAGGCTCTGGTCGCGGCCCACGAGAGGGGCGTCAACGTCCAGGTGATCGTCGGCGACGATCGCTACTCTGCGGTCGCCAACCTCAGGGCCGGCCTCGCAAAGGCCGCCGCCCCGCACTCCTGGATCCGCGCCTGCAGGACCGTCACGCAGCCCGACGCGACCGTCGTCCACGACGCCTGCCTCGCCAAGGACGCCGCCTTCCCCCGCGACAACGTCAACCACCAGAAGTTCTTCCTCTTCTCCCGTACCAAGGGGACGGGAGACGTGTACGTCGACGACGTCGTGGTGCAGTCGTCCGGCAACCTCACCAGCACCGACTACACGAAGTGGTGGAACGACGCGCTGACCGTCGTCGGCAACACCGCGCTGCACCAGGCGTACCGGACGTACTTCGACACCCAGGCGGCGGCCGCCGCTGGTGGCCCGCAGACCAGCAACGTCGCCGATGCCTCGGCGGGCACCGCGAAGGTGTACTTCTTCCCGAAGTCGGGCGACGACACGGTCGTCAACATCCTCAAGACGGTGATCCCGGCCGGCACGACGACCCCGTGCGGCGGCAACACCGCGGCCGGTATCGGCACGAAGGACGGCCGGACGAAGATCCGCATCGCGCAGGGGCACATCACCCGGACCGAGGTGGCCAAGCAGCTGTGGGAGCTGGCCCAGGCGGGCTGCCACGTCGAGATCGTCCACCGCTCGCTCGAGAACTGGGACAAGGAGGGCAACCCGTACTCGCAGGTGTCCCCCTGGCTGACCAGGCCGACCACGGGCAAGGGCCGCATCATCCTGCACGACCTCGCGAACGACGAGCGGGACGGCACCGACACCCACACCAAGTACCTGCTGATCGAGGGCACTTACTACAACGGGCCCAACAAGCGGATCGTCTTCACCGGCAGCCACACCTACACGGAGAACGCCCTCCGCTACAACGACGAGGCGCTGCTCAAGTACGAGGACCCGGCAGTCTTCGCCGCGTACCTCCAGAACTTCGAGGACCAGCGCGCGGCCTCCCTCGCGGAGCGCGAGCTGTAGGAACTCCCGCCCACGCGCGCCCCGCGCCCCGCCCACGCGCGCCCCGCGCCCCGCGCGCCGGGGCCCGCGCCCCGCGTACCGTCCGCGGGCGGTACGACCCCACTCGGCCCTGACGGGGATCCTCGGCAGGGGCGTGGTCAGGCCATGGAGCGGCAGCAACCACTCCATGACCCTCGTGATCTCGACCTCGGTTCAGCTCGTCAGGGGCGCGGCCGACGTGAGGCGCGGGTCGAGCTGCTGCCCGACCCGTGCCGTCAGCGCGGCGTCCGGGCGCGCAGAGCCTGGACGGACCAGTCGAGCACGGGAACCAGGCTCTCCGGGGCCGGCCAGCCGTTGACCACGGCGAGGAGCCGGAGGTACCGCTCCCGGCGCGGATCGTTCACGCTCTCCAGCCGAGTCGCCAGCCGGAGGCGAAGCCCGACGTCGTCGGGGAGGCCGAGGAGCTGTGCGTAGGACGCCGTGAACCGCGCGACGATCGGATCGGCCTGCGGTGAGGTCGGGTCGATCCCGGCGGCCAGGGCAGGGCCGGCCTGATCGCGAACTGCTGCGGTGACGTCGCGGCGCGGGACTGCCACGCCGCTCCGATTCTGCTCGGCGGCCTGGTCCTCGGCCATCCTGCGCACGGCGTCCCGGAAACCCTGGTCCATGAACATCTCGGCCAGCTCCACCCACGCCCGGACCTGCTCTGTCGTGGGGCTGCAGGGCAATTCGGGGGTCATCGAGCGCATGACCCCCGCGAAGGCGGGGGAGGCGTCGAGACCGCCGAAGACGCCGTCGAGGAATTCGCCGGTCAGGCGGCTGCGTTCGTCCTCGGAAAGCCGGGCCAGTCGGTGCATGAGTTCCGTCTCCTCAGGGGTGGACCCGCGCTCGGCCACCGCCGTCAGCACCGCGCGCCGCAGGCGCAGGACGCGGATCTGCACCGTCAGCGCTTCGGCGTGCGCTGCGGCGACCTCCGGAAGCGACAGCTCACGGTCCAGGATCTTGCGGATCGTGGGAAGGTCCAGTCCCAGCTCACGCAGGGTCCGTACGAGGTCCAGGCGTGCGACGGCGTCGATGCTGTAGAGGCGGTGGCCGGCCGGGCTGCGGTCCGTCGGCGTCACGACTCCGCGATCGGAGTAGAACCGAACGGTCTTGACCGTGAGGCCGGTCCGTCGAGCCAGTTCGCCGATCGGGTAGAGCGTGTCGCCGTTCATGCCCCCACCTTCACGTCTCCCCCTAGGGGAGACGCAAGTCCCTTCGCCTGCCGTCGGGCAACCATTCCTCCTCAGCAAGCCCTGACCCTCCTCGCGCCGGACCGACCGTGGCAGGCGGCTCACCGTCGGTACGCTGCCCGGTCCGGGCCCAGAGGGGTGGTGGTCCGGTCGGTCAGTCGCGCGAGCCGAGCTCCTTGGGCCCGTAGAGAGCTGCGGGCATACCCGTGAGCAGGGCCCAGTAGCGGTCCCCGAAGGACCAGTGCCACCACTCCGTGGGGTAGTTCACCAGCCCTGCGGCCGTGAGCACGCTGCCCAGCAGCTTCCGGTGGGCGCGGGCCTCCTCGCTGATGTCCGGGGCGTGGGTGTAGCACGCGCCGGCGCTCTCCTCGGGGGACGCGTTCATGCGCGTCCCCAGGTCGAGCTCGTGCCCGTCGGCATCGGCGAGGGTGAGGTCGACAGCCGCGCCGGCGCTGTGCGGAGCGATGCCGGGGGGTGACACGTACCTGCTCGCCGCCGAGTGGATCTCCTGGGAGGACCAGCCGGGGTTGGCGGCCCGCAGCCCGTCCGCGTACTCCTCGAAGTACTGCCGCTGGAGGGACGGGGGCCGGTATCCCTCGACGAACAGCAGCCGTATGCCCGCCGGCAGCATCGTCTGCGCCGTGAGCAACCGCTCGAGCACGCCTTCCCGCAGGTGGGCGAAGGCGTCCGCGGGGTCCTGCTTGCGGGTGTCGACGAGCAGACGGCCCCCGAGGCGGACGTCCACGAGGCGCTCGCCCGACTCGATCACGGGCACGGCGGCGACCTCCGGATCCGACATCAGCACGATCGCGTCCATGGGCGCCTCCCCTCGTCCGCTCGTTGCGGCCGGGGGGCGCACGCCGAACCACTGCTCGGCGCCGCACTCCTCGAACCGCTCGACCTCGGCGACGCCCAGCCTCGCCGCGAGACGCATCGCGCGGTCGTCGGCGCACCGGGCGGAGAGCACCACCGGTTCGCCGGGCCGCGCGCCGCTGAACCAGCCGAGTGCTGCCGCGCACACCTCGAAGGCGTAGCCGCGTCCCCGGACCTCGGGCAGGAACAGGCAACTGAGTTCGGTCCGAACACCGCGCGGTCCCGTGCCTCGGAGGCGCGGAGCACGAGCCGGGCGGTGGGTATCGGCGCGGGTGGCCAGACAGCGGTTCCTGTTTTGATCATGGTGGGGAACCTAGCGCATGTCTCGTGAAGCCGGTCCCCGCGCAGCCGGCGGTCCGCCGCCATGTCGCGGTGAGGTTCTCGGCGCAGGCGGCGCCGTCGGCCGGCTCGCCGCACGATCCTGGGCCAGGGCGATGCGCTTGCCGTTGGCCTGCGGTGAGAAGCGGTCGTCAGGGCGGTAGTACTCCGCCGCGGAGATCTCCGCCTCGCCGGGTTCCGGCGCGTCCAGCACGGCCGGCAGCCAGTCGATCACCACGCACACGTGCCCGCGCAGCTCCCGTACGGACCGGCGCGGCGGCAGGTTCCACTCGGCCGCGGACAGTCCGGCGACGGAGTCGCCGAGGGCTGCGCATTCCAGAGACCGCGCGGTGACGCCGTCCCCACGCCGGCAGGCGGCCTCGCCCGTCACGCCGTCCCCTGCGCCGCCCCCGATGCGGCCCGGAGTCACGTCCCGGTGAGCTTGTCGGGATCGGGAGCGTAGACGGTCATCCAGTGCGGGTTCAGCCGGTAGTAGACGACCTCGCGGTTCCAGTCGAAGGCGTCGTCGTCGCCGTAGAACTCCTTCAAGTGGGCGAGGAGCTCCTGCCAGTCGGCCGTGCCCTCGGCGCCCTCGGGGTTCATCTCCTCCACCGTGCCGTGGGTGAATACCCCCAGGTCCTCGCCACGCAGGTGCGCGACGCTGGCGGCAGGACGGGCGGCGAGATGACGGGCTTTGGCGGCGTTGCGTGCTGTGCCGAAGTGCCACCGGCCGTGCAGGAAGTGCCCGTCGGCTCCGCTGACCCGCGGTTCGCCCTTGGCGGTCACCGTGGAGAGGGCGAGTGTGCACATGCCGGTGAGGACCCCGGTGAGCTGCGCCGCCGTGATGGTGCGGCCCTCGACGATCGAGCGGAGGTGTGAGGTCGAGCCGGAGAGGGAGGAGTCGAGGAGGGACTGGAGCTTGTCGATTTCTTCGGGGGTTTCGCGCATACGTCCATCGTCGGCCGTAAACCCGACACCCTCTGTCGCCATTGACGAAGCGGTGGTGAGGTTCCACCGCGCGGGCCGCGCTCGGCGTAGCACCGGCCGGTGGATTCGGCGAGCCTGCGCGGTGCGACGCGGTGCCGGAAGCGCTGCGTCGCGGCCGGCCGACGTTGCTGTGGTCGTTCCGCAGTTGGCTCCGCCGGCGCGCACGGCGATCCGCCTCCTTGCCCGACCTGGGGAGTTGGCCTGGCGCGACTGCTCGATCGGCGGGGGCTGGTGCGGCGGCCCGGCGAGGAGCCGTGGCCGCACCGCGAGGGGCCCACATGCAGCGGATGGCGTCGACCCGGCCCGGGATTCGGAGGAGCGCGGGTCACTATCATCTCGCCGAGCCGCCTGCGCGGCCAAGCCGCCCCCGCCCGACCACGGCCGGCGGACATGCGCGCGACGCTCGCCCCCGGCGTGCCGGACGGGGCGCTTCCTGCCGCTGCACCCCGTGGGCCTCAGGCGGGATCACCGCACCCCTGGTCCTCTCGCCGTGGAGCCGTCGTCGAACCGGCATGCAGCGGCACTCCGTCGACGGCGTCGGGCAGTGCTGCGGGACCCACGAGCCGGGCTGTGACTGGCTCTCTCCTCCTCCACACGCAGCCGACCGCGTGCTCGCCGCGCCCGGAGTAGCGTCTGGAGCAGCGCCTGGGGGAGACGCTGGACTGATGAGTACGACGCCGATCACCTTCACCGGTCCTCGCCGCCTGCCTCATGACGCCGACACGTCCCACGCCTTTCGTCAGGACTTCCGGCGGCGTCTCCCGGTCGTCAGGCGGACCAGGTGGCGGAGGAAGCGGACGTACGGGGACCAGCGGGCCCGGTGGGGGAGGGCGCCCGTGCAGGCGAGTTCGGCGCGGTCCAGGCAGTCCTCGAGGAGGCTGTCGTGCATCGGGCGGTAGGCCAGCGGCCAGGTGAGGCGGCCGACGCCGCTGAGGTTCATCGCGAGCGTGTGCCGCAGCGCGGTCCGCTCGCCGTCGGCCGGCAGCACGGTGAACTCGTGGAAGCCGTGGAACCCGCGGGGCCCGGTGAAGGCGAAGCGCACCCAGGTCCCCGGTACGTACGCGGCCACCGTGTAACGCACCGGGCCGTGGCCACCGGCCGCCCCGACGGCCAGGGAACGGTCCAGCCGCATCTCCTCCCACAGCCTGCCCGGCCACAACCGGTCGTGCTCCCCGTGGGACAGCGTGTCGATCAGTGCGCCGACCCGGTCCGGCCCGGCGCTCAGTACGCGTTCATGCACGTTGAAGACGCCCATCGGTCCTCCCCTCCACATTATTAGAGAGAGATCTCTAATAATGTGGAGGGTACTCTCTGATTCATGGCGAGACCACCCCGCTTCGACACCGACCAGATCCTCGACGCCGCCGTACGGCTGGCCGCCTCGGCCGGGCCGGCCGGTGTGACCATGTCCGCCGTCGCCCAGGCGATCGGCGCGCCGAGCGGCTCCATGTATCACCGCTTCACCGGCCGATCGGCCCTGCTCGCCGAGGTCTGGCTCCGGACCGTCGAGCGGTTCCAGGAGGGCTACCTCGCGCGCCTCCACAGCGATCCCGACCCCCGCGCAGCCGCCCGTACGGCCGCCCGCCACGTCGTCGCATGGAGCCGCACCCGTCCCGAGGAGGCCGCCCTTCTCCTCCATGGCGCGGCGGAGTTCGGTCGCGCCGACTGGTCCGAGGAGCACATCCGGCGCGCCGACTCCGGCAACGAGAGCGTGTTCGCCGCCGTCGGCGCCCTCGCCGCGTCCCTCGGGTTCTCGGATGCCAAAGGCCGGGACCGTATCGTCCTGGCCCTGATCGACCTGCCGCTCTCGATCGTCCGGCGGCCCCTGCGCGCCGGCGAGCCGCTGCCCCCGCACGCCGAGGACCTCGCCGAGGAGTGCGCGGCGGAGCTGCTGGCCGCCCCCTAGCCGGTAGCCGGTAGCCGGTAGCCGGTAGCCGGTAGCCGGTAGCCAGTAGTCGACCGCTGCCCGGCCGCCCCAGCCACCCGCCCCCCGGCCTGAGCCCGGCTCCACCGTCGCTGAATCCCGGACAACCGGACATCCGTGCTCCCGGCGTTCTACAGTTGGCCGTACGGTCGGCTCTTCCTGGGGGACGGGTCAATATCCTTGACACTGAACGGAGTTGACCGGTCGACGGTCGCGCGTGTCCGGCCCGTCAGCCGTCCAGGAATACCGGCAATCCCACCAACGACCCTGTGAGGCAGCGTGGCACGTCGGCATCTTCTCGTGTTCCTTCCAGGCATCGGAGGCAGCGTGCTCGCGGCCCCTCCGCGCGGGACACGCGCCCCGGAAGCCGTGTGGAAGCCCCGGCTGCCCAACCTCCTGAGCACCGTCCGCAGCCCGCACCGCCTCAGCGTCGAGGAATCACCCGACCTCGTCCCGACCGGACTGGTCCACTCCGCCACGCTGGTGCCCGGGCTCCTCACCCTGCCCGGCTACGAGAAGGTGACCGCGAGGCTGGCGGCGCTGCCCGGCGCCGTGCCGGACGTCTGCCGCCCGGACCGGCCCCGCTTACCCGGCGCCAACGTGCTGCTGTTCCCCTACGACTTCCGCCGGGGTGTCGTCCACGCGGCCCTGCGCCTGCGCGACGAGATCGACGCCCGGCTCCAGGGGCTGAGCAGGTCGGAGCGGGCCGGCCGGGTCATCGTCGTCGGGCACTCCATGGGCGGCCTGGTGGCCCGCTACTGGCTCGGCCCGCTCGGCGGAGCCCTCGACTGCCGGGCCCTGATCACCCTCGGCACCCCGCACCGCGGAGCGCCCAAGGCGCTGAACATCCTGGTGAACGGCTTGCGGTTCGGGCCCCTGAACTTCGGCGACACCGCGGAGGTGCTCCGCGGCTGGCAGGGCGTCGCGGACCTCCTGCCTCGCTACCCGATGATCCTCGACACCACCACCGGCCGTCCCTTGTACCCGTACGAACTGGCAAGCTCCCCGCCCCGCAGACCAGGACCGCCACCCGCCCCCGTACCGGGCCTCGGCCTGGCGGACACGGCCTGGACCATGCACCAGGACATCGCGGCGGGCTGGGCCCCGCTCGGAGCCGAGGGCGAGCACCCCCGGCCCGAGGTCGTGGCCCGGATCGGGTTCGGCCACGCCACCGCCTCCGGAGCCGTCTGGGACGGTACGGAGCTCAAGGTCGACGACGTCCACCCCTACTGGCTGCCGGCCCCCGGCTGGGAGGAGGACCGAGGGGACACCACCGTGCCCGCCGTCTCCGCCCTGCCCCTGGAGCTCTCGGACCACAACCCCCAGGGACTGCGGGTGGCCCAGCGCCACGGGCCCATGGGGGAGGCGAAGTTCATCACGGACCTGGTGGAGGCGTACGAACGCTACGGCTCCACGGCAGCGGTCCAGGGCACCGAACGCCCCGACGCCCTCGGGCTCGACCTGCCCGACGCCCACGCCGTGGGCACCCCCCTGCGCGTCACGGTACGCCTGCCCGACCGGGCCCGGGAGCGCGTCGTGCACGAACCGGACCTGCTGCCCGCCGCGTGGATCTGGATCACGCCGGAACCGGAGCCGGGCGAACCGGCGACCCCCACCGAACCCGTACCCCTGACCTGGGACCCCGGCACCGACACGTACATCCACGACTGGACGCCGGACACGCCGGGCTACTACGGCGTGCGCATCCGAGCCCGCGGCGTCCCGGCCGCGGGGGATCTGTCCGTCGACGACTTCCTGGCCGTGGTCGAGTGAACCAGTGGCCGCGCTGGCAGCGCAGCGCACCCGCCACCCTCGTCCAGTACGTCCTCCCCACCGAGGTGGCCGCCCTCCTGCACGTGCCCGGCCCCTCGCAAGCAGGCCCCACCGACCGGCTGCGCGCCGTGTACGAGGCCATGGCCCGGGCCGGCGTGACCTACGCCCAACCGGAGGCCAGCGACTTCTCGGGCCGCCAGCGGATCGCGGAACCCTACGAGGTCCTGAGCTCCCCGAACCAGGGGACCTGCATCGACCTCGCCGTGGTGATGGCCGCCGCTGCCAGGCACGCCGGGCTGACCACCATGATCGTGGTGGCGGACGCGGCCGGGCCCGGCGCCCCGTCCCACGCCCTGCTCTGCGTCCACGTCGACACCGAGGAACCCTGGCCGTTCGACGCCACCGCGGACCCCCGGTCAGCGGCCGACGGCGTCTGGCACGAGCCGCCCCCCGGGCTGACGGGCCTGATCGGCGCCGACTCCCGCTCACCCCAGCCCCTCCTCGTGGTCGACGTCGTCGGCGTCTGCCGCCCGCTGGCGCCCGCGGCGCCCGAACAGGGGCTCGGGGTGTCCTTCGACCGTGCCTGCGAGCAGGGCCGCCGCCACCTCACCGACGGCGCGCTGCGCTGGGCCTTCGGCGTGGACGTGGACACCCTGTGGACCGCGACGGACCAGCAGGAGCCCTTCACCTCGGTGCGACGGGCCCGCGTGGGCCGGGAGCACGAGACGACCCTCCTCATGGGCCTGATCAGGACTGACCTCAGAGAGGACACCGGGAAACGGAAGCTGCACCAGCGGCTCGTGATGCGGGTCCACGAACAGGACCCGCTCGAGGCCGCGGGCGTCCCCGAGGGGCCCGGCCGGCCCCTGCCCGTCCTCCTCGACGAGGTGGCCCGATCACCGCTGCCCCGACTGGTCCTCACCGGCGCGGCCGGCAGCGGCAAGAGCACGGCAGCGCGCGAGCTGACGCTCCGCCTGCTCGACGCCCGCCAGACCGGCGGGCCGGTTCCCGTGCTCGTCAACATGTCCACGTGGAACCCCGAGCACGACCACCTGGACACCTTCATCGGCCGTCAGCTCGAACTCAACTACGCCTCGGGGCGCGGGTCGTGGCGAGGCAGGCGCGCGGCCCGGCGCGGGCGGCCCCTGCCGCCCGGGTCCCTCGTCCGCGAGCTGGTCGAACAGCGCCGGATCCTCCCGATCCTGGACGGGCTCGACGAACTCCCGCGGCTGCTGTGGCCGACCGCCCGCAGGGAACTGGCGCGCACGCTCGGGGCGGACGACCGCGCCTTCGTCCTCGTCTGCACCAGCGAGTCCGCCGAAGAAGTGATCCCCTGGGAGTTCTCCGGCCGCCCGGACATCCGGGCCGCCAGCATGACCCCGGTCGCCCCCGCTTCCTCGATGGCCTTCCTCCGCAGTGCCTCGGGTGGCGGTAGCGCGCGCTGGGACGGAGTCGAGCGGGAGATCGCTGCGGATCCCGACGGCCCCCTCGCGTCCGCGCTCGGCACCCCGCTGATGATCGACCTCGCCCGCACCGTGTACGCAGCGGGTTCCGCACGGCCGGACGAACTGTGCGACCGCGAGGCGCTGGCCACGGATCAGGACGTGCGGGATCGATTGTTCGAGCGATACCTGCCCACCGTCTACGCGCCATGGACCAAGAACCTCGACCAGCGGACGCCGACCTTGCGGCTGAAGGACTATCCACCGGCCGACGCCAAGCGCTGGCTCACCCACCTGGCCCGCCAGCTGGACCGGATGGAGGCGACACAGCTCTTCTGGTGGCAGGTCATGAACACGGCGAAGCTCGTGGAGATGAACGTGCCGACCCGGCTCGCGCCCCGACTGAGGGCCCGGCCCCTGCTCATCGGCCTGCTGCTCACCGCAGCGATGGTCCTGGCGCTGATCCTGCTGACGTCTCCCACCAGCGGGAACAACTCGATGGGGTTCATGAGGTCCGAGTTCCAGAGAGTTGATGGGCAGCAGACGGTCTCCTTGTGGATGAACGAGTACCAGTTCGTCTTCGTCAGCTCCTCGCCGGTCTTGACCACCGTGTTCGCCTTCGCCCTGATCGGATTGGTGCTGACCTGGCTTGCCGCGTCCCGCGAGGCCCCGGGGCAGATGAGAACGGCGGTGTCCCCCGCGGAGGAGCTCGCCCTCGACAAACGCGCTTTCCTGACCCGGGCGCCGGTCGTCGCAGCCGCCGCCATGACGGCTGTCCTGGTCTGGTATTTGAACATTGATGCCATGGGCGTGTTCCCGGAGGCGGAAGGGCTGACGCTCACAGAGGCCCGGGCCCGGGCGGTGGGGCTCGTCTGGTGGGCGATCGCCGTCCCCGTCGCCATCGCCGCTGTCGTCGCGACCCTGATGCTCTTCTCGAGCTCCGCGTGGTGCCGCCTGTGGCTCACCGGGCTGGAGCTGAGCCTGCGCCGCCGCATGCCGCGCGATCCGCTGGCCTTCCTGGAGGACGCCCACCGCCGGGGCGTCCTGCGACGCAACGGCAGCGCCTACGCCTTCCGCCACCGCCTGCTGCAGCGGCACCTGACCGTTGCGGGCCGCAAGGCCCCGCCCCTGCCCGTACTGATCGAATCGGCCCGGCAGCGTGAGGAGGCCGGGGCGTACCGCGAGGCCGTTGCCCTGCTCCGGCCCCTGGCCCTGTACGAACCGGAGATCCGCCGGGAGCTGGCCCTGCTCGCCGAGCGCCAGTCCGTACGCGTCGCCGGGGGCCGCTTCCTGCGCTACTACCGGTGGCGGAAGCTCAACATACGAGCCGTCGAATGGTGGCACGCCGCGATCTTGGAGCACGACGAGGGCGCCCTGCGGGGGCTTGCCGGGCTCTACCACCGGGAAGCCGCCAACACCTTCGGCTGGAAGGTGCTGGGCCCGTTCAAAGCAGTGACCGCGGCGGGACAGGAGTTGGAATTCTGGGAGGCACAGGAAGCCATCGGGGCCCCCGGCGCCGAGGACGAGGTACTGCGCCTCCTGCTGGGCTGGGCCCAGGACAGCCGTCCGGGGCTGCGGCGCCAGGCGTTCCGTGAGGCCGCAGCCAAGAGGCTCGACGCCCGCGGCGTCGCCTGGCGCAACGCCGCACCCTCCACGCACCCCGCGTCCCCGTACGGCCGGCCGGTCGCGGCGGTCCACCTCGGCGACACGGTGCGCCGCACACTCGAAGCGGCGGCCCGCGGCGGCGGGATCGTGCAGACCGGCACGGTTCTCGCCCTGCTCGCCGAGCATGACGCGGCCTTCGGCGACTGGGACCGCCTGTGGCTGTACACCGGGGACCCACGTGCCACCGGGCTCGCCTCCGCCTGGGACACCGCCGGCGGTGCCCCGGCGGCCCCGCCGGAGGAGGTCGCGGCCCGCACCGCGGCGCTCGGACTCGTCTGGCCCGAGGGCACCAGGCTGTCACCGGCCGCCTCCGCCGGCCTCGGCGTGCTGCACCGCATGACGCAGATCTACCCGGCCGAGTCGGTACCGCCCGGCTGGCTCGCCCTGGCCATGCTGCGGTTCCCGGACTCGGGCGCGGCCACGGCGCTCACCGGGCCGGCCGGCCTCACCCACGTCGAGCTGCTCGACCACGTCATGGACGACATCCTGCTCGCCAGGCTCCCGCGCTTCCTGTCCTGGACCTCGGAGTCGCACCCCGGCACCGCGCCGGGCCACGCCCCCGCCACCTCGCCCTCAGGGCTTTCGGACAACTGACCCTGTGGCAGGCCGGGCCGAGGTGCGGGCTCGGCTCGCCCGGGGACGACCCCGCCGCCCGGCCTAGGACGGGAGAACGAACACAGTGGGGGCTACGGGCCGAGGTGCTGGGCGGGCCTGCGGCGACAGGATGATCCGCATGCGGATAGGAATCCTCGGTACAGGACATGTGGGCAAGACCCTCGCGTCGGCATGGGCGCGGGCCGGCCATGACGTGGTCCTCGGGTCACGACGGCCACGGGACCCGGCGCTCCTCGCGGAGCTGGACGAGGTCGTCGCGGAGGGCGTACGGGTCGAGGCGTCGGAGGCGGCGGCCGAGCACGCCGACGTACTGGTGAACGCCACCCCGGGCACGGCGTCGGTGGCCCTGCTCGACAGGATCGGCGCTCCCGCGCTCGCCGGGAAGATCCTGCTGGACGTCGCCGTCGGCTTCCTGGAGGACGGGGCGCCGTCCCACCCGGTCGTCGGTCTCGGCGAGGAGATCCAGCGCGCGTTCCCGGACACGCGCGTGGTGAAGACGTTCTCGACCGTCGACCGGGGTGTCATGGTCGCGCCGGACTCCCTGGAGGGGCCGAGCAACGTGTTCCTCTCCGGTGAGGACGCGGACGCGAAGCAGGCGGTGCGGGGCCTGCTCGCCGACCTGGGCTGGCCCGAGGAAGCGGTCCTCGACCTCGGCGGCATCAGCACGGCCCGGGGCCAGGAACTCTTCGCCGACCTCTTCATCGCCATCGCCGGGGCGACGGGCACGTACGAGTTCGGCATCCGGGTCGTGCTCCCGGCGGCCCGGGAGAGCGGCCCGTCCGGCGTCTGACGACGTCTCGCCGACCAGTCCGTTTTCAGGCGCGGCACCAGACCTCACGCGTCCCGCCTGTGAGGCGAGGCATCAAGCCCCCTCACCCGCCTCCGGACGTCCGCATGCCGAAACCGGGCGCTCCCGCCACCCCGCTCGACCCGTCGAGGAAGCCTTCGAGGGCGAGACGGCGGAGCAGCCCGGGGTCCGTGATGGCCAAGGCCCAAGGCCCCCGGCAGGAACGGCACCTGGCGGTGCGCCGCGCCGAGGGCCGAGACCGTCATTCGTGACGACGGGTCAGAGGCGCTTCGCGCTCCGGAGGGTCTTGGCGTAGTAGCCGTTGCCGTCCAGGCGGGAGACTCCTCCGACGTCGCCGATGGTGGGCCCGTTGATCTCCTCGCGGCTGGAGACGAAGATCAGGTGGCCCTCCGTGTCGTGGCCGAGGACCATGCCGACGTGGTCCAGGCGTTGGCCGGTGCGGGCGTCCAACTTGAAGAAGACGAGGTCGCCCGGCTGGAGCTGGTCGATGGTGGTGGGGCGGTCCTTCGCCGCCACGCCGGTGAGGGGGAGGACGTCCGCCCCTTCGCCCGAGCGCGCCATGCCGTTGGCGGTACGGGGCAGGCCGTCGCCCGAGGTGTCCGAGGACATCAGGGGGTAGCGGGCGCGGTAGCCCAGCACCATGCGGAGGTAGCCGGAGCAGTCGAGGGACCGGGCGCGGATCGTCTCGGGTGTGCCGACCTCGCCGTCGCGGAACGGGTAGGGGACGCCGAGGTAGTCGTAGAAGTCGGACTGTTCGAGGCGCAGGTCGCCGCCCTCCGCGCCGGAGGTGTTCAAGGGGCCGAAGTTCGCGTCGCCGGCGAAGGCGAGGCCCTGCGCGTCCTTGCGCGGCGCGGCGCCGGCCACGTACTGGAAGGCGATCGCGAAGAGGTCGTCCTCCTTGCTGGTCGCGTGCTCGGCGTACCAGTCCTCGAACCACGTCGACTTCTCCGCGCCCTTGCTCCACGCCTTCGGCATGAGCCGTATCCAGTCGGTAGTGGAGACCTTGGAGGCGGTGGAGGCCGGCTCAGCGAAGGTGCGCGCCGGGCCCTTGAGGGTGGCGGTACGGGCGCCGTCCGTGAGGATCGCCTGCACCTGCCCGTCGGCGTCCCGGAGCACACTGCGCGCGGGGTTCTCCAGCCGGGACCAGCGCGCCTCCGGCCGTACCGCGCCCGCCGTGTCGGCCTTCGTCCCGCTGCCGTCCAGCACGCCGACGTTCCGGACCTCGGTGACGCCCTGCTGCTCCTGCTTGCGCAGTTCGAGGGTGAGGTACCCGGAGGCCGCGACGAACACGAGGACGACGAGGCCCGAGACGACGGGACGGGACTTCTTCTTCCCTGGCATGGGTTCTTCCTCGGTTCTCAGGCGGCGGCGGGCATGACGCCGAGCAGCAGACCGGCGGCGATGACGATGTAGGCGGTCAGGGAGACGGTGGCCGTGGCGAGCAGCGTCGGCCCCTTGGGCTGGCGGACCAGCTGGTAGGCGATCAGGCCGGGCACGATGAAGCCCAGCGTCTGGTTGCCGTACAGGAGCGGGAACTCGATCGACAGGACGATCATCACCGTCGCCTGGAGCAGCACGCCCAGGAGCACGACGGAGGCGAAGAGCCGCTTGCCGTAGAGGATCACCAGCCGTTGCATGAGCTTGGTGCCGGCGTACGTGAGTGCGGTGACGCCGACGACCATCGCGGCGCGCTGGAGGTCCTCGATGAGGGTCAGGGCGAGCCAGCCCGGGGTGATCATCCCACCGGGGGAGAGGTTGGTGGTGAGGTAGCACAGCAGGGAGAAGAGCAGCCCGATGGCGATGCCCAGGGCGGCCATCTCGGGGGTCAGTGCGGCGGTGGTCAACGGGGGCTCCGGGCGCGGATACGGGGAGGAGGGCAGGGGCGGAGATCGGCGGAAGGGACACGGGCGGGGCACGAGCAGGGGAGCGGCGGGCGGGCGCGCCGGATCGGTCAGGGGCGCGGTGACCGGCTGTCGCCCGCCGCGGGGGAGTGGAACCAGCCGAAGCCGTCCGGGGCGACCGGCTGTTCCCACCCGGCTGCGGGCTCCCGCCACCCTTGCGGTGCGGTGTGCTCGCCGGTGGGCTGCGTGGGGACGCGTACGCGGGGGAACTCAAGGGTCCCCGGCGACTCGTGCCGCTCCTCGTACGCCGCCGGGTACGAGACGTACGGGTCCGTGGCCGTGGGCCCGGGCCTCCCCGGGAAGACCGCGTCCGGGGTCAGGGGCTCGGGCGTCCCCGCGAAGACCGCGTCCGTGCCTGCGGGCTCGGGCCGCCCCAGGAAGACCGCGTCCGGGGCCAGAGGTTCGGGCCACCCCGGGAAGACCGCATCCGGTGCCACGGGCTCGGAGCTCGCCGCGAAGGCGCCGTCCGGGCCCGTCGCGGCAGGGGTGTCGTCCGCCGGGAGCCCGGCCAGGTACTCCAGCAGCTCCTCGCCCTGGCCGTGGATGTTCCCGATGGCGACGAGCGAGGAGCCGTCGGGCATGGCGGCGAGCAGCTGCGGCATGAACTCCTCGGCGGGGCGCCGGTCCCCGCCCAGGTCGACCGCCCGGTCCCGCCAGGCGGCGGGGATGGCGTCGATGGCGCTCCTGGCCGGGTGCCCGATCACGAAGACGTGGTCCGGCTTCAGGTCGGGGACGATCTCGCCCATCTGTCCGTTGCGCTCGACGCGGTCGGGCCGGCAGTTGACGACGACGTTCAGGGGGCGGGTGACGGCGCCGAGGTCGAGCAGCTGGTTGACGTTCATCAGGGTCGACTCGGGGTCGTTGGCGGCGAAGACGTTGGCGAAGGCGAGGCGCTTGCCCTCGGGCGTCACGTACCGCTCCACCGACAGCACCCCGGGGTCCGGCGGGGCGTCGTACATGCCCTGGAGGGCGACCTGCCGCTCGATGCCGAGAAGCTCGGCGACCGTGAGCGCGATCGCGACGTTCTCCTTGAAGGTGAACCAGCTGAAGCCGCGCAGCTCAGCGTCGGAGACCGACTCGGGGTCGGCGTAGACCAGTCGGCAGTTCCGGGCGTCCGCCTCCTCCTGGAGAATGGCGAAGCGTTCCTTCTCCGCGGTCACGCAGATGCCGTCCTCCGGCATCGAGCGGCACAGGGACCGGGCCACGTCGTCGAGGGTGGGGCCCATCTCGGCGAGATGGTCCTCGCGGACGTTGCACAGGACGCCGATCGTGGAGCGGATCAGCTTGCTCTGGTTGACCTCCTGGAGCGCGGGCATGACGGCCATGCACTCGATGACGAGGGCGTGCGGCCGGTAGGAGGCCGCGCGGCGCACGATGCCGATCTGCTCCACCACGTTGGCGATGCCGAACTTCCGGTAGACCGGCTCCTCGGTCGCGTCGGGATGGATGAACCGCGCCGCCGTGCCCGTGGTTTTGGCGACGGTGACGAGACCGCCGCCGCGCAGGGCGCCCGCGCACAGGCGGGTGATGGAGGACTTGCCCCGGATGCCGTTGACGAGGACCCGGGTCGGGATGACGTGGAGGGCGGCGTAGTGCCTGCGCTGTTCCACGATGCCCGCGACCAGCAGGACGACGCTGCTGATCAGCAGGACGAAGTAGAGGTAGAGCACGCGCCTGGTCACCTTCCGCCCGCGCCGGCGGCGGACGGGGCGTCCGAGAGCCGGCGGGCCTGGTCGTGTCTGTGGGCCTGCGCCTTCTGGCGCAGGAGTTCGAGGCTGCGGACCACCGCACCCACCTCGTCCTGGTATCGGGGGTAGAGGACGGTCCTGACGTCGCCGTCGGCGAGCTTCTCCGCGCTCGTGGCGAGGGCGCGCAGCGGGCGTACGACCACCAGGTGGATCCAGCCCAGGCACAGCAGGGCGGCCGCCAGGCCGAGCATCCCGGCCAGGACGCCGCGGTCCTCCCGCTCGTACGGGGTGATCTGGAAGCCGGCGGCGTCCTGACGGCTGACGACGGTCCACCCGATGTCGGCCGTGACGCCGCCGCCGGAGAACGGGGCGGCCGCGGCCACCGTGACCCGGTCGCCCTCACGGATGAGCAGGCCGTTCTCGACCGGACCGGCTCCCACCCGGACGCCGGCCGCGCGGACGAGACCGGTCAGCGGCTCACCGTCCAGCTTCTCGAAC
Source organism: Streptomyces sp. NPDC004435 (assembly GCF_042873895.1). Taxonomy (NCBI): domain Bacteria; kingdom Bacillati; phylum Actinomycetota; class Actinomycetes; order Kitasatosporales; family Streptomycetaceae; genus Streptomyces; species Streptomyces sp. NPDC004435. The sequence continues at coordinate 267,912 of NZ_JBIAMB010000011.1, forward strand.
GCCAGGAACCCGTCGCTCGCGGCGAGGGTCAGCCCGGCGGAGTCCACCACGCGGACCTCACCGAGACCGGGCCGGGCGAGCAGCGAGTTGAGGAACTCCACGCGGATCTCGCCCACCAGGGTGCCACCGTCGTGCTCGGGCACGGAGGCGCTCGCCTGGATGACGGGCTCCTTGCCGCCCTGCCCGGACACCCGTACCGGCGCCCGGTCCCGCCCGCCGCTCCAGGCGTGCGGCTCACCGCCCGCGCGGGCGGTGACGGAGCCGTCGGCGGCGACGAGGTAGAGCGCCTGGTAGCGGGTGTGCCTGACCAGGGCGTCGTCCAGCAGGCGGCCCGTGGAGGCGGGGCCGCCGGCTCCGATCAGACGTGCCGTGGAGACGAGATCGGCGTGCGCCTCGTTGAGCGCCCTGCGGAGCCGGTCGGCGATCAGGTCCGTACGCTCCCGCTGGTCGTTGACCATGGTGGTCGGCACGCTCACCGACCCGTCCGTGCGGTTCAGCAGCAGGCCGACGGGCACGCACCAGAGCAGCAGCAGGACCCCCGTCGCGACGAGCGGACCGCGCGTCCCGATCCGGACCGTACCGGACCGGAGGGCGCCGAGGTTCCCGTCATCGCCCCCACGGCCGCTCCCGCCGTCGCCGTCGGCCCCGTGGCCGCCCGGGCCGTCACCCTCGCCGTGCAGTCGGCGACGCACGCGCTCCAGAGCGAGGCCGATGCGGCGGGCCTCACCCCGGCGGGGCACGGTGACCGGTCGGTGCAGATCCCCTCGGGCGAGCCGGCGCGACTCCAGGAACAGCCGGAGCAGCGGTCGCTGGACCGTGCTCCACAGCACCGCAGCCGCGGCCAGCCCGAGGACGACGAGGGCGCCCGCCGCAGCCAGCCCGAACAGCCGGCGGTCCGGCTCCTCGCCCCGCTGGTCGACGACGGGGAGCAGGGCCACGACCGTGAGGCCGAGGCCCGCCGCGACGCTCCGCTTCTCCTCGGGGTCCGAGGAGGCCAGGGAGGCGTACCCGGCGGTGGCCACCCGCCCGTTGTACTCGCCGCCGATCAGCGTGCCGCTGACGCCGGGATAGCCGCGGGAGCCGGGCTCCCTGGCCTGGACGGGATGCTGCTCGGTACGGATCGCGGCCTCGTCGGCGAGGCCGCGCATCTGCCGGTGGAGGAAGGAGAGCTCCTGGCGCTCCTGGTCGGAGTTGAGGGCCTCGGCCCGCTCGAATCCCGCGGTGGCGAGGATCTCGCCCCCCTCGGCCACCACCGCCATGCTGCGGAACGGGCCGAGGCTCACCGCGGGCACCGACAGGCTGCTCGACGCGAGCAGCAGCTGCTGGGGCCTGCCGGGCCAGTCGAGCACCGCCATGCTCATCAGGCGTACGTCGCCGGTCTCCAGGCGCACCATCCGGGGCGTCAGGGCCCGCTCGCCGACGAGGGCCTCCTCGTCGAGCCAGGCGAGGGGAACGGTCTCCCCGCGTGCGGCGAGCACGTCCCCGTTCTCCAGGTCCACGATCGTGGTGCCGGTCCACTTCTGATACGTACGGCCCAGGTCCGACAGCACCCGGCCGGGCTTGACGGGACGGCCGGCGTTGAGCGCCGCCGCCGTCCGCTCCAGGTCCGCGACCCGCTCGTCGATGGAGGCGCGCAGGGCGATGGCGCCGTCCTCGGCGAAGTACTGCTGGGAGGTCAGTACGGCCTTGGGTGCCACGGCCTCCTCCGTGGGCCCGAGCACCTTGGCGGTCAGTCCGGCAAGGGCGAGGACCAGCACGCACAGGACGGCGATCGGCGGGCGGATGCCGCCGAGAAGCGGCATGTCCGCGCGCCTGCGGCTGCGCCGCCGCCCTCCCCGGACGGCGTACGCGGCGTTCTTCGGTGTCACTGCTGTGCTGCTCTCTTCTGGTTCCCGAGACCCGGACCGCCCGGCTGCCCGGCCGCCTGACCGCCTGACCGCCGGGCCGTCGGGCCTTCGGTCAGGCGGCCACGACGCGACGCGGCGGGAAGCGCCCGCGCCGGTGCGGTGCGGGACTCGCCGTGCGGAACGGGGCTGTGCGGCAGGCAGGGCGGACGAAGCCGCGCCGGTGCGCTGGATGCGTATCAGATGGGTGCGTGCGGCATCTTTCGATGCGAGGAGGCCGGATTCGTCACCCGCACGGATCCGGCCCGCGCTCTCATTCCTCCAGGGAGAGCTCGGCCAGGCCGTCGCCGCCCGGTGCGCCCCGGTTGTAGAGGAAGCCCTGAGTCCGGTCCGCGGCGAGGCGGTAGCGGGCGAGACGGTCCGGGGTGAGGCCGCCGGGCTGGTCGAGCGCCCGGCGGACGTCGACGAGCCGGTGGTCCTCCACGGCGCCGGCGGGGAGTTTCTCCCCGGGCTCCGCCTCGGGCGGGATGTCGACCAGCGTCGTCCGGTAGCGGGCTGCGACGTCCCAGCCGTCCTGCGTCTCCCTGAACTCGAACCAGCCGATCACGCCTTCCTCGGTGAGGCCGGTGGGTGACGAGTGGCGGGCCACCTGATTGCCGAGGCTGTAGGCGACCCAGGTGCCGTTCAGTTTCTGGATCGGCTGCACCACGTGCGCGTGGTGGCCGATCACGAGGTCGATCCCCGTCTCTTCCGTGAGTCGTTCCGCGAGCCGCAGCTGCGGCACGCTGGGCTCGTTGTAGTGCTCGAGCCCCCAGTGGACCGAGAGGATCACGACCTCCGCGCCCTGCTGCCGGGCCCGCGCCTCGGCCTTTTTGATCTCGTCCGTGCTGATGCGGTTGAACGCCCAGCGTTCCTTCTGGGGCGTCGGATTGAGGAAGGACTCCCAGGAGTACGACAGGTGGGCCACCTTGACGCCCTTGACGTCCCGGATATTGATCTTCTGCGCCTCGTCCCGGGTACGCGCCGAGCCGGCGTGCCCCAGGCCGACCCGGTCCATGGTGTCCAGGGTGCGGCGGACCGCCTTGAGGCCGTGGTCGTAGGTGTGGTTCGACGCGGTCGAGCAGGTGTCGTACCCCACGTCCTTCAGCGCGGTGAGAATCTGCGGCGGGACGAGGAACTCCGGGTATCCCTGGAAGGGGCCCTCGGGCCTGCCCACCGGGGTCTCCATGTGGCAGATGGCCAGGTCGGCCTTGCCGATCACCGGGCGCACCCCGGCGAGGAGCGGTTCGAAGTCCAGGCCGGCGCTGCCGCGGCCGGTCGCCTCCGCGTCCTCGGACGCCTGCTCCACGAGTTCGGGATGGATGAGAACATCTCCCGCGGCGGCGACGGAGAAGGACCGCCCGCCCTGCTTGATCCGCGCGTCCGAGGGCGACGTCGCGCAGCCGGTTCCGAGAACGGCGAAGGCGGCGGTCACCGCCAGCACACGCCCGATGGGGAGAGATTCACACAATGGCACCGGAGGATCTTCACACGCCTTACAAGATCATCCCTTATATGATCATTACGAGAGCATTACTTTTCCTTTACGTTCTCGGAATTCTCTGCGTGTCATTTTTCCTGGCGGGCTGTCAGACAGGGAATTCCGGTCCCGGCGCGACCCGGCAACCGGCCCGATCCGAGCTGGTCGACCTCAAGAGCCATATCGTCGATTACGCCCGCCGCGCCGCCGCGCGCGAGCCCTACATGCCCCCCGACAGCACGCGGCGCGAGCGCGTCGCCCGCGGGGTGGGTCGCCTCCTGGACGGCGACCCCGGCGAGGCCGCACGGATCCTCGCCGGAGCCGGATTCCGTGTGACCCGCCTCACGGACACCGTCTCCGGCCGGCGCTTCGACGAGGTCGCGGACCGGGAGCGGGGTGCCGAGGACAGATGGGGGCGGCTGTACGTCCCCGCCGACGGCGACGTCCGGTGGAGCGTGCAGGTGCCGCACCCGGTCGCGGACCGTGACACCGAGGTCCTCGGGGCGCGGCTCCTGGAAGCTGCGCCGCATGGCGCGCTCGTCCTCGCCGGCGCCCACCGGGCCGCCGGTCGGGGAGACTCGGCGGACGTGGCGCACCGCACCGACAGCGCGTTCCACACCTTCGTCCTGGAACTACAGAAACGGGATGTTCCGGGCATGCAACTGCACGGTTTCGCGAAGGCGTCGGACCGCCCCTACGACGCCGTCCTCTCCACCGGCGCCGCCCGCACGGCATCCGAGGACGCCGCACTCCTCGCCGACCGCATGGAGAGCCGTGATCTGCGCGTGTGCCGTGGCTGGTCCGCCACCTGCCCGCTGGAAGGGACGACGAACGCACAGGGAAAGGCGGCGCAACGCCGCGGCACCTCCTTCCTCCACGTCGAACTCGCCCCGGCTGCCCGAGGCGACGCCAGAGCCGCCGAGGCGGTACGGACGGCCCTGGCGGGACTGCTGGAGACCTGGGCCGCCGGCGGAGATCGGAGACCCGCTCCTGATCGTTCCCCACAGTGAGAGAGCCGGCCGTCCGCTCCCGCGCGCTCACGACCGCATCACTCCGGTGCGGTCGCCGCTGCCACGAACATCGGCAGCGCCAGGAAGAGACGGTCGGCCTCGGCCCGCGCACGCTGCTCGGCGATCCAGCCGTCCGTCCGCTGGCGCGTGACGGCCCCGGTGCGGCAGGCCGCTTCGGCCAGTCCGGTGAGCAGGAGCAACATCGCCGACCCGGTGAACACGCCCGTGTGCACCTCGACCGCCACGTCGCTGAAGTGGCCGTCCAGCAACAGGTTGCGGTAGCGGCGAGCAGCACGCGGGTCGGTGGTCAGGTCGGCGCGGGCGCGCACGATGGCGCGGGTGAGGGCGGGATCGTCGGAGTCGATGACGAGCGTGTCCCAGTCCTGGCCGGCGAGCACGATCCGCCCTCCAGGCACAAGGACCCTGCGGGCCTCCGCCAACGCCCGCTCCGGCTCGCCCAGTTCGTGGAACACCTTGTCGGCTCGGTATCCGTCCACCGAGGCGTCCGGCAGCGGCAGCCCGTACGCTCCCGCCATCCGGAAGTCAGCCCCGGGCCACCGGCCACGGGCGACGGCGATCATCCGCTCGCTCGGGTCCACACCGACGGCCCTCACGCCCCGCTCGGCCAGCTCCGCCACGGCCCGTCCGGCGCCACAGCCCACGTCCACCACGGACGTTCCGGGGCAGGCGCCGAGCAGCTCATAGGAGAGCACCCTCAGTGCCTCGGCGCCCGGCAGTCGGTCGGCGGCGTCGAGCCGTGCGACGAGTTCGTCCGCCGGAGGGGACGCCTTTTCCGTTTCCCTGGTCATGAACTTCAGACTGGGACTTAATGTCGACATGAAGTCAAGCGAGAAAAGGGAATTGGGCGGCGGCGAGCGTGACTCCATGGGAATCGGGGCCCTCGCCGAACGCTTCGGTCTGGCCACACACGTCCTGCGCCACTGGGAGTCGACGGGGCTCCTCGCCCCCGCACGAGACGCCGCCGGTCGGCGCCGCTACCGCAGCGCCGACCTCACACGCGTCGCCGTCATCCTGCGCGCCAAGGACGCGGGGCTCTCCCTCGACGTCATCCGCTCGCTGACCGCTCCCGCCGATGCCGTGAAGCGACGGAACATCCTGAGCGCAGAGGCCGACGCGCTGCGCTCCCGTATCGCCGCCGCGCAGGCATCCCTCGACCTCATCGAATGCGCCGTCGACTGTGATCAGGACGACTTCTCGCGGTGCGCCCATTTCCGGCGGGCCGTCGAGGACGGCAGCGAGGACGGTCGTCCCGAATCGGACGCAAGCCTGCCGGGCTCGCCTGACCCCTCCCTGACAGCACCTGACCGGGGAACAAATCCCGGGATCATCGCCGTTGCCCCGGCATGAACCTGGTACGGGAAACCCCTGACGTCCTGCGCTACACCGCCTTCTCCGACGACCCCGAGGGAGGCAACCCCGCCGGGATCGTGCTCGACGCCACGGGTCTCAGCGACGAGGAGATGCTGGCGATCGCCGCCGAAGTCGGCTACAGCGAAAGCGCGTTCCTGTCAGCGCCGTCCGGGGAAGCAGGCTCCGGCGCGTCAGAAGCCGGGCGCGCGTTCACCATCCGCTACTTCAGCCCCAAGGCGGAGGTGCCCTTCTGCGGTCACGCCACCATCGCGACGGCCGTGGCCCTCGGCGAGCGCATCGGCCCCGGCGACCTGGTGTTCACCACCCGGGCCGGGACCGTGCCGGTGACCGTGACGCGCGAGGGCGGGGCGCTGCGCGCCACCCTCACGAGCGTCGAGCCGCACATCGAGGAGGTCGCGGACGAAGACCTGGCCGAGGCACTCGCCGCGCTCGACTGGCCGGCCGGCGACCTCGACCCCGCGCTGCCTCCCCGCATCGCCTTCGCGGGCGCGCGCCATCTGGTCCTCGCCGCCGCGAGCCGCGAGCGACTGGCCCACCTGGCGTACGACTTCCCCCGCCTGGAGGCCCTCATGCACCGCCTCGACCTGGTGACTCTGGAGCTGGTCTGGCGCGCATCTCCGGAGGTCTTCCACGTCCGCGCCCCGTTCCCGGTGGGCGGCGTGGTCGAGGACCCGGCGACCGGGGCGGCTGCCGCCGCTTTCGGCGCGTACGCCCGTGAGCTCGGACTCGTGCCCGAGGCGACGGTCCTCACCCTCCACCAGGGGGAGGACATGGGACGCCCCGGCGTCCTGACGGTGGAACTGCGCGCTGGAGACCGACGGATCAGGGTCGCAGGCTCGGGGACCCGCATCCCGGCCTGATCGCACCCCGCCCTGATCGCACCCCGGCCTGATCGCATCCCGTCCCATCCGCAGGAACTCCTGTGTAGTTCACCCAGCTCCGTGCTCCCCCCCCCGCATGGCCGCTAGCCGGCGGCGGCCATGCGGAAGGACGGACGCCGACCCGCCTCCCTCGGCAATCGGCCCGGATCCGGGTGCTGCGGCGGTGCCGGCGAGCGCCGCCCGCCCGGATCGGGTTCGCCGCTGCGCCGAGCACCACCGACGACGCTCGCTCGCGGCACCTCGCCCTCACAGGCACGTTCCGGCGGAACGGGAGCAAAGAGGCGTGACACCGGCAGCGGCGCCACTCGCCGTTGTCGGACCACCACTCAACGTCCCGTTCTCCCGTGCCCGAAGCGCCGCCGCCCGGAGCCGCCGCCCGAAGCGCTGCCGCACGGGGGCCGCACACGATGCCGACGCACGTCCCGCCGCGCATACCGCCGCAGCGTGGGCCGCCTCACGGTGAAGGCCGCGCCGACCGCCGCCCGGGGACAATCCCCGGCCATCCGCTTCATCCGGTGCCTGTCAGAGGCGTCGGGCACAGTGGAAGAGGTGACTCCTCGACGAAGGGGGCGACCCCATGACACACGCGATAAGGGCCGAAGGTCTCGCCAAGACCTTCAAAGGGACCGCCGCGCTCAAGGGCATCGATCTCGAAGTCCCGGCAGGCACCGTCCTGGGCCTGCTGGGCCCCAACGGTGCGGGCAAGACGACGGCCGTGCGGATCTTCGCCACGCTTCTGTCGCCCGACGGAGGCCGTGCCGAGGTCGGCGGGTACGACGTGGTCGGCCAGGCCCGTCAGGTGCGGTCCCTGATCGGGCTCACCTCCCAGTACTCCGCGGTCGACGACAACATGACGGGAACCGAGAACCTGGTGATGATCGCCCGCCTGCTCGACATGCCGCGGCCGGAAGCGCGGGCGAGATCGGCCGAGCTGCTCAGGCGCTTCCACCTCGAAGAGGCCGCGGGCCGCGCCGTGAAGACGTACTCGGGCGGCATGAGACGCCGGCTCGACCTGGCTGCCAGCCTGGTCGGGCGGCCCCGCATCCTGTTCCTCGACGAACCGACGACGGGGCTCGATCCCCACAGCCGCGGCGAGGTCTGGGGGATGCTGCGCGGGCTGGTGTCCGAGGGCATGACCACGCTGCTGACCACGCAGTATCTGGACGAGGCCGACCGACTCTCCGACAGCATCGTCGTCGTCGATCACGGCAGCGTGATCGCCGAAGGCACCCCCGACGAGCTGAAGGCGCAGGTCGGAGGGCAGGTGCTCAACGTACAGCCGGTGTCCACGGACGATCTGGCACGCGCCCGTGCGCTCGTCGCGGAGGAGGCCGGCCCCCAGACCGCGATCGAGGACCATCGGGTCATCGCGCCCGTCACCAGCGAGACACTCATGCCCCGCGTGGTACGCCGCCTCGACCAGGCGGGCATAGCCGTCGGCGAGCTCACCCTGCGCCGCTCCTCCCTGGACGAGGTGTTCCTCGCCCTGACCGGTCACAAGGCACGGGCGAACGACCCGACGACGTCCGACGACGACTACGTGGCCACAGGGGGCCCGTCATGACCGGCATGAACCTCACGGAGACGACCGTCCGCGGAGGAAACCGCGTCCGCGTGGGGGCGGCGCTGCGGCAGACGGCCACGATGTCCTGGCGAAGCCTGATCTCGGTGAAGCACAACCCGCTGGAGCTCGTCGACTACAGCATCACGCCGATCATGTTCGTCTTCCTCTTCACCTACGTCTTCGGCGGACAGATGGCCGGCTCGCCGCAGGAGTACCTGCAGTACGCGCTGGCCGGGATCATCGTCCAGAACACCCTGTTCATGAGCATGTACACCGCGATGTCGCTCAACGCCGACCTGACGAAGGGCGTGTTCGACCGCCTTCGCAGCCTCCCGATCGCCCGGGCGGCGCCACTCTACGGACGGATCGCCGCCGACCTCGCCAAGCAGCTGTGGGCGATGCTGCTCATGATCGGCCTCGGCACCCTGCTCGGCTTCACGATCACCGGCAGCGCCCTCGGCTTCCTCGGCGCGACCCTCCTTCTCCTGGTCTTCGCCGCCGCCGTCTCCTGGACCGCCGTCCTGATCGGCATGCTGGCGGGCGACGCCGAGAAGGTACAGGTCTTCGCCTTCACGATCATCTTCCCGATCACCTTCACCAGCAGTGCCTTCGCCCGGGTCGAGACGATGCCGGGCTGGCTCCAGGCGTGGGTCGAGGTCAATCCCGTCACGCACCTGTCCGACGCGTTCCGAGGGCTCCTGCTGGGCACCCCGGTCGGATCGTCCGTCATGTGGTCCCTCATCTGGGCCGCGGGCATCGCCGCCGTCTTCATGCCGATCGCCATGCGCGTCTACAACTCCCGCAGCCGCTGAAGCCGCCGGCACCGGAGAGCACGGGGAGCGCGGTGCGGCCACGCGGCAGGCTCCGTACACGCGAGACCGCCGAAAGCGCGGCGCGGCTATGCGGCAGGGCCCGGACACGCTGAGACCGCCGAAAGCGCGGACCGCTCCACCTCGCTCGCCCGGTCACCGCGCCAGAACACATGGCGCAGCGCGTACGACCCACCGCGCGCGTCCGGCGGTGGCTGTCCGTCGTGCAGGTACGCACGCGACAGCAGCAGCGCGAGGCAGGCCAGCGCCCCGCACACCAGGGCGGGAAGCAGGACCCGCCGCAGCGGGGGCACGTCGGCCGGCGGGACGGGCCCTCCCGCGGGCATCCACCGGGGCCGCTCGCCGGACGGTCCGACCGCCCAGGCCGCCAGCGGCACCACCCCCATCAGCGCCGCCCCGAGCGCGACGAGCGGGACGGCCGCGAAACCGTCCAGCACCGGTGTCAGCATCAGACCCGGCAGCGCGAGCACGTCCTCGGGCGGGGCGGTCGTGGGGTAGCGGGCGGTCACCCACCGGGCGACCCCCTCCGCGGGCAGCGAGAACCCCGTGAGGTAGGCGACGCCGTACAACTGCCACCACACCAGCCAGGAGGCGACGACGACCGCGAGGCCGGTCTGCCCGGTCAGCAGTGCGGGGCGCAGCGTCCGTCCCCGCCAGGTGCGAGCCCAGAGATCGGCGCACCGCGTCGACCACGCTCCGACGACCGCTCCGACCGCCACGGGCACCAGGAGCAGCCAGGGCCGCTCCGGAATCCACTGGGTGCCCGGGCCCGAGCCCGTGCCCGTGCCCGACACGAAGGTGGCGGCGGACATCCCGGCGCCCAGCCAGGCGCCGGGCACCGCTCCGGACGCCACGGGCGCACCGGTGAGCACGGCGTACGCGACGGCCCGCCACAGCGCGATGCCGACGCCCGCTGCGATCAGCAAGGCGGGGGGCAAGGCGGCGGCCAGGTACCTCCCCGTGGTGGCCGTACCGTACGGCGCCACGTTGTTGAGCAGGTGGATCTGCACCGTGCAGGCGGTGGCGCCCGTCAGGAAGACCATGAGCGCGGGGACACGGAACAGCGCCTCGGGGTCGGCCAGCGCCTCCTGCCGCAGACTCATGTGCGGATGGGTGCGCCACAGCCCCGCGAGGCCTCCCATCGGGCCGCGGCCGGCTCCCACCGGCCCAGTGACCGCAGTGGGCCACCCCCGCGGATCCGCAGCCCAGCGCAGCGCCGTGAGGTCGGCCCAGAACTCACGGCTCCGCAGGATCTCCCACCGGGCCAGGTGCACCGGAGCGGCGGTCAGGAGAGCCAGCAGGACGTCCCGGTCCAGCGAGGGGCCGCCTCCGGCGGACACGTCCTGGTAGACCTGAAAGCCCTCCCAGAGGAGGGCGGGCACGAGCACCAGCAGGAGGAACGCCCGCCACACGGACACCGTGGCATAGGTGAGGGTGACGTCCCGGTTGGCGATGTGCGCCAGTTCGTGGAGCACCACCGTGCGAAACCGCGCGGGATCCGCGCGGCGCACGGCCAGCAGCCCTCCGTGGAGACACAGCACCGGGCGGCGGTCGCTGCCGAAGACCACGGCGCCCCCTGTGACGGCGGCCGGATCGACGACGATACGGGGCTTCCGCCGGAGCCCGGCCCCCGTGACCAGGAGGTCGATCCCGGTACGGAGGCGCCCGCCCGGGTCGATCGCCTCCAGCGGCACCACCCGGCTTCGCCGGGCCTTCCACAGCGGCAGTACGTGGAACAGCACCGCCGCGCCCACGAGTACGAGCACCGGCCACACGGCCACCTGCCACCAGGGCGGCGAGGGCGCCCACCGGGACACGCAGAAGTCGAAGGCGTGCTGCTGACCGACGATCATGGCCGGCGCCGTCCACGGATCGGGGTCGGCGGGGTCGACACCGGCCGCCAGCTCGCAGCCCGCCCGGTCCCCGTCGGCCAGCGGGGTCAGGACCGCCAGCATCAGGGAGCCACAGGCCGCCGGCATCAGAAGCAGCAGCATCGCGAAGCGTGCGCCGGTGCCCGCCCCCAGCACCCGCTCGTCGACGCGCGGGCGAGGCGGCTCCGCTGCCCGCGGGCGCTGCTCTGTCCCGACGTCCCCCATGCCCGCGCCTATCCCCGGTCGTCGTCGGACCCGCCGACGGCAGGCGGGGCGTGGGGCTCGGAGGTCTCGGCCAGGGCCAGTTCGGCCACCACCGCGTCCGCGATCTCCTCGGCCCGCCGCCGGGAGAGCCGGCGCTTCTCGCCGGCCGCGACCACGCGCTGACGCACCTCGGCCATCTGCTCGCGGGTCAGCGGGGGAACCTCGACCGGAGCCTGCCGACGGCGGAAGAGCCGCCGGAACACGGTGCCCGCGCGCTGCTCGGCGGCGTCGGCCGTCCGGGTCACCAGCCGCTGGCCCAGCTCGTTCAGCACGGGCCACACGACCGGAGTGACCAGCAGCACGATCTCCCCGGCCCCGAACCCCAACGGCTCACGGCGCTCGCCGGATCCGCCGAGCCGACGGACCACCGTCGCGTCGTCGAACCGACACAGCCCGTCCACCACCGGCAACTCGTCCGGAGCGACACCGGCGACGACCGCGCGCACGACATCACGCACCAAGCCGTTCGGCCGGTCCTGCCCGGACACGCCCCTCGTCGATGCGGCCACACGCCCCCCAGACCTCCGCCGGATCCCGCACGGAGAAGAGATCGCCTACACGGAAATCCCCACTCTGACACGTAAGTTGACAACCCGACAGAACTGCTTCGACAGTCACCCGAGGCCGGCCGCCGCAGGACGGGGCGGCCTCCTCGATCGCGGAGACGTCCAGGCCGAGCTGAGAGCCGGGCGGCGACGGTCCACGCGCACGGCGTCCACCAGGCGGTGCACTCCCGCCCTCGCCCTCCACCCCGGGTACGGACTCCGAAGGGCTCCAGCTCGGCCGGAAACCACCCCGGGCGCGCCCCGCGAAGCACGAGAACCGGCCTGCTGAACAGCGAGAAGCGGACGCGCCGTACGGGAAAGCGATCCCCGGCAGGCCGCCGGCCGGCCCCCTCCTCCCGGCAGGCCGCCGGGCCGGCCCCCTCCTTCCCCCCCCGGCAGCGCGCCGGCCGGTCCCTCCCCACGGCGGGGGAGAGGACCGGCCGGCGCGATCCGCGGGCGGCGGCGCTGCTACGAGCGGTCCAGCGCACGGGCGAGGAAGCGTCGCGTGGCCTGTTCCCGCGGCGCGGTGAGGACCTGCTCCGCGGTGCCCTGTTCCACGATCACGCCGTCCTCCAGGAAGCAGACCCGGTCCGCGACCCGCCGGGCGAAGTCCATCTCATGCGTGGCCATCAGGATGGTCAGGCCCCGCCGCTTCAGGTCGGCGACGACGTCCAGGACCTCGCCGACCAGTTCGGGATCGAGGGCCGAGGTGATCTCGTCGAACAGCAGCAGTTCCGGCTCGGTCGCGAGCGCGCGGGCGATCGCCGCCCGCTGCTGCTGTCCGCCGGAGAGCCGATCGGGGTGTTCGCGCGCCTTGTCCGCGAGCCCGAGGCGGTCCAGGAGCTCACGGGCCGAGGCCTCGGCCTTCCGGCGCGGCACGCCGTGGACCTGGCGGGGCGCCAGCGTGATGTTGTCCAGCACGCTCAGGTGCGGAAAGAGGTTGTACGCCTGGAAGACGATGCCGATCCGTCGGCGGGCGACGTCGGGGTCGAGACGGGGGTCCGTCAGCTCGCTCTCGCCCAGGTGGACGGTGCCGTCGTCGACCACCTCCAGCAGGTCCACGCAGCGCAGCAGGGTCGACTTGCCCGAGCCCGAGCCGCCGATCAGGCAGACGACCTCGTGCTCGGCGACGTCCAGATCGATCGAGCGCAGCACCAGCCGCTCCCCGTACTGCTTGCGGAGGCCGCGGATACGCAGCAGCGGCTCGCTCATCGGCCGGCCCCCGCCCACGTGCGCCGGGCCGCCCGCCGCTGGAGCCGGTCGGCGTAGCGGGTGAGAGGGATGGTCACCGCGATGAACAAGAGGGCCGCTCCCAGGTACGGGGTGTAGTTGAAGTCGTAGTCGGCCTTGATCTGGGCGGCCCGCAGCGCTTCGAGCGGTCCGAGGACGGCGACCAGCGCCGTGTCCTTCTGCAGGGCGATGAAGTCGTTGAGCAGGGGTGGGAGCACATTGCGCACCGCCTGCGGCAGGACGACGTGCCGCAGCGTCTGCCGCTCGTTGAGCCCCAGGGCGCGTGCGGCGTTCCGCTGCGCCGGGTGGACCGAGTTCAGTCCCGCCCGGAACACCTCGGCGACGTACGCGGTGTAGGAGAGCGTGAGGGCGATCACGCCGAGGACCCAGGGCTCGGAGGGGGTGCCCTGGAGTTGCAGCGCCGGCAGCCCGAAGCCGACGAGGAACACGAGGAGCAGGGTCGGTACGCCGCGGAAGACGTCCACGTAGACGGTGGCGGCGAGCCGCAGGGGCTGGAGGCCCGGCGCGCGGGTCACCCGCACCAGGGCGATCAGCAGGCCCAGGACGAGGATGAGGACCTCGGCGACGAGGAACATCTGGATGTTGAGCAGGAAGCCCCGGAGGAGGTCGGGGAAGGCGGAACGGAACTCCGCGCCGTCGAAGAAGAGGCTGTCGACGCGCTCCCAGCCCGGCGAGGCGATCGTGGCCGCACCCACCGCCACCAGGGCGAGCAGGGTGCAGAGGGTGGAGACCCAGGTGTGGCGGCGCTTGCGGGAGCGGCGGTACCGCTGCCGCTCCCGTTCGTGGTCACTGGGCCGGTAGTCGGCGTCGGGTGTCTCGGGGGCGTCCGGACCGGTGGGCGACCGGTCCGGTGCGGCCGTCTTGCTGATGTCCATGGCCGGCCCGTTATCGCTTCAGCTCGGGGACGTTCGCCGAGGCGGACAGCCACTGCGTGGTGAGCTCGGCGAGCGTGCCGTCGGCCCTGAGTTCGTCGAGGGCCTTGTTGACGCAGGAGGTGTACCCGCTGTTCTTCGGCAGCAGCAGGCCGAACTTCTCGGGGGTACCGCCCGCGTAGCCGAACTGGCCGACGATCTCGCCGTTCTCCAGCTCCGCCCCGGCCAGGTAGAAGACCGTGGGCAGGTCGGTGACGATCGCGTCGATCTGACGGTTCCGCAGTGCGGTGACCTCGTCCTTGGTGGTGCTGAAGACGCGGGGCTGCTTGGAGGGCTTGATCTGGTCGAGCACGGCCTGGTAGCTGGTCGTCGCGACCTGCACACCGATCCTGGCGTCCTTGAAGGCGCTCAGGGACGTGGCCTTCGCGAACGCGGATCCGTCGAGCGTCAGAATGGCCTGATTGGCCGTGTAGTAGCTGGTGGAGAAATCGACGGCTTTCGCGCGCTGGGGCGTGATGGAGATCTGGTTGATATCGAAGTCGAACGCCTTGGGGCCGGGAGCGTAGGAGTGGGCGAAGGGCTCGACGACCCATTTCACCTGATCCCGTCCGAAGCCCAGCTTCTCGGCCACCGCATAGGCCACAGCGCTTTCGAACCCCTTTCCGTTCGACGGGGTGTTGTTGTCGAACCACGGCTCGTACGCCGGGGAGTCGGTCGCGACGGTGAGCCGACCCGGCTGGTGGAGGCTGGGGCTGTCGGTCGTGCACTGCGCTGCGCTCTTGGAGCCGCCCGTCTGAGGGTTGCTCTGCGGCTGCGGCGCGCAGCCGGCTGCCGCCAGGGCGACCAGGGCGGAAGCGGCAGCAGCCAGGGACACGCGGGTACGGGACATCAGGGGGTCCTTCGGGAAGTCCGGGAAAGATACGGAATACGGGGCCGGTGCTGTGCGCTCAGCGACACAGATCGGCCGCACAGCGCACGTTGTCCACGTGGCGGCGGCGAACCAGCGGGATAGTTCCGGACATGCTTTTCAGCATTCCGGCCCACGGAGACCGGCGTCAATCTCGAAAACGGTTGCCGGGATAACGCGTTGATAACATGTCAGCTGATGAGATGAAACACCCGGTCGCCCTGGCGGAGGCCGAAAAGCTCCGCCGCCGATCCGCCGCGGACGACGAGTTCGGCGAAGCCGGTGCCGGAGCTGCCGACGGTGATTCCGGGTTGGCCGAGCGGGAC